>CAZKCJ010000021.1:13795-17130 GCA_964550885.1 uncultured Rubrivivax sp.
CCATGGCCCACATCGTGATCCTCGGCGCCGGCACCGGCGGCATGCCGGCGGCCTACGAGCTGCGCGACAAGCTCGACAAGAGCCACCGCATCACCGTCGTCAACGCGGTCGACTACTTTCAGTTCGTACCGTCCAACCCGTGGCTGGCAGTCGGCTGGCGCGAGCGCGACGCGATCACCTTCCCGATCCAGCCGTACCTGGCGAAGAAGGGCATCGAGTTCATCGCGCAGCGCGCCAGCCGCATCGACGCCGAGGGCAACCGGCTCGAGCTCGCCGACGGCAGCACGCTGGCCTACGACTTCCTCATCATCACCACCGGCCCGAAGCTCGCGTTCGACGAGATCCCCGGCGCGGGGCCCGACGCGCACACCCAGTCGGTGTGCACGGTGGACCACGCGCAGACCGCGTGGGCGCGCTACCAGGAGTTCCTGCAGGATCCCGGCCCGGCGATCATCGGCGCGATGCCGGGCGCGTCGTGCTTCGGGCCCGCCTACGAGTTCGCGTTCATCTTCGACACCGACCTGAAGCGCCGCAAGCTGCGCAGCAAGGTGCCGATCACCTACGTCACCAGCGAGCCCTACATCGGCCACCTCGGCCTGGGCGGCGTCGGCGACAGCAAGTCGATGCTCGAGAGCGAGCTGCGCAACAACGACATCAAGTGGATCTGCAACGCCAAGGTCACCAAGGTCGAGGCGGACAAGATGTTCGTGACCGAGCTCGACGAGGCCGGCCAGGTGAAGAAGGAGCACGAGCTGCCGTTCAAGTACAGCATGATGCTGCCGGCCTTCAAGGGGGTCGACGCGGTCGCCGGCGTCGAGGGTCTGTGCAACCCGCGCGGCTTCGTGCTGATCGACGAGCACCAGCGCAGCAAGAAGTACCGCAACATCTTCTCCGCCGGCGTGTGCGTGGCGATCCCGCCGGTGGAGGCGACGCCGGTGCCCACCGGCGCGCCCAAGACCGGCTACATGATCGAGACGATGGTGTCGGCGATCGTCGACAACATCGCCGCCGATCTCGCCGACCGGCCGGCCACCGCGCGCGGCACCTGGAACGCGATCTGCCTGGCCGACATGGGCGACACCGGTGCCGCCTTCGTCGCCCTGCCGCAGATCCCGCCGCGCAACGTCAACTGGTTCAAGAAGGGCAAGTGGGTGCACCTGGCCAAGGTCGCGTTCGAGAAGTACTTCCTGTACAAGATGAAGACCGGCAGCGCCGACCCCGTGTACGAGAAGTACGTGCTCAAGCTGATGGGCGTGCACCGGCTCGAATCCTGACCCAACCGCGACCAAGGAGGGATCGCATGCAATCCGGACCCACCGGCTACCAGGACCTGACCCAGGCCGTGTCGGCGCAGCTGCGCGAGCTGCGCGCCGGCACGCCCGAGGCGATGAAGGCCTTCAACGAGCTGGCCCGCGCGGCGATCGCGCCGGGCGTGCTCGACAGCAAGACCAAGGAGCTGATCGCGCTGGCGCTGAGCGTGGCCGCGCGCTGCGACCCGTGCATCGGTTTTCACTCGAAGGCGCTGCTCAAGCACGGCGGCACGCGCGCGGAGCTGCTCGAGATGCTGGCGGTGACCACCTACATGGGCGGCGGGCCGTCGCTGATGTACGCGGCCAGCGCCGTTGCCGCCTTCGACGAGCTGAGCAAGCCGGCCGCCTGAGCGGCGCTTGGGGCCGCGCGGCGCTGCCGCTCGGCTGGCGCAGCTGCTCGCCGCTGCTGGTCGGCGCGCGCGGCGCAGCGTTCAGCCGACCGCGGCCACCAGCGCGGCCTGCAGCACCCAGCAGCGGCGCTCGGCTTCGCTGCCGTCGCCGAGCTGCGCCGCCAGCAGCGCGGTCGGGTGCAGCGGCAGCGCGATGCCGTCGAACACCGGCAGGTCGGCCTGCGCCGCCAGCCGCTCGACCAGCGCCCGCGGCAGGCCCTGGCACTCGACCGCGTCGTACAGCCGCGCGAGCATGCGTGCGGTGGCCCGTAGCTCGTCGGCGCTGCTGCTCGCGCTCAGGTTCGGGCGGATGTGCGCGACCCGCGCGCCCAGCTCGCTGGCCGCACGGCGAAACAGCCGCGCGGCGTCTTCGCCGTCGTCGTCGCACAGCAGGCCCAGGTTGCGGCCGCGCAGCGGCGTCTGGCGCTGACCGTCGGCTGCAGCCTGGCGCAGTGCCGCCGCGCTGGCCACGAGCACCGCCGCCTGCGCGGCCGACAGGCGCGCGCAGTCGAGTCGTTCGGCGATTCGCGGCAAGGGGCGCATGGGCGCTGCGGTGCGGGTGCGGCGGGGGCGGTCGCGGGTCGCTGCATAGGGTAGCCAAGCGCAGGCGCGGGCCGCCTTGACACCCGTCAAGCGGCTTGGACATCCGCAGTGGGATCACCGTGGCGTCACCATCGGTTCACGCAGCGTTACCGACTGATCCGCGGCGTTCGCGGCTGGGCCGGGGTGCCTGCCTAGGATCGACGCACCCGCGCGGCGGCGGCAGGCCGCTGCCGCGCCCCGAACCCAAGCGCAGGAGAGAGCCGCGATGCTGAACCCCGTTGCCGCGCACGTTGCCGATTCGAGCCCGGGCGCCGACCGCGAGGCCCGCGGCTTCGACGAGCACCAGCGCTTCAGCCAGCGCATCGGCGAGACGCTGGCGCTGTTGCAGACCCTGTTCGCGCCGCAGCGGCGAATCGTGCACGCCGGCGACGCGATCTACCAGACCGGCGAGCGCTTCGTGCACCTGTACGTGCCGAACTCGGGGCTGTTCAAGCTGCTGAACCTGTCCTGCGACGGACGCGAGCAGGTGGTCGCGTTGAAGTTCCGCGGCGACTGGCTGGGCTTCGACGGCATCGCCGGCGGCTGCTACGGCTGCGACGCGGTGGCGATGGACACCGGCGAGGTCTGGGCGGTGCGCTACGACGAGCTGCTGGCCTGCTGCGCGACCCAGCCGGCGCTGCTGCGGCTGGTGCACGAGGCGATGAGCCGCGAGATCGCGCACGACCGCGACTCGCTGATGTCGGTGTGCACGCTGCCGGCCGACGCGCGCGTGGCCGACTTCCTGCGCTACTGGGCCGAGTCGCTGGCCAAGCGCGGGCTGCGCACCGATCAGATCACGCTGCGCATGACCCGCGCCGAGATCGGCAACTACCTGGGGATGACGCTGGAGACGGTCAGCCGTTCGCTGTCGCGGCTGGCCCGCGCCGGCCTGATCGAGTTCGCGGCCAAGGGCCGGCGCGAGATCCGCATCCCGCAGCAGCAGGGCCTGGCCGACTTCGTGCAGCGCAGCCTGACGCCGCCGAACCTGACGCTGCAGTAACCCTACTTCCGGCAGTTGGACGCGCCCGAGTGGGCCGTGATGCGGTGCGCTGGC
>CAZKCJ010000022.1:0-17093 GCA_964550885.1 uncultured Rubrivivax sp.
GCAACTGCGTGCGCGCCGCGCCGGTGCAGCCGCGGCCGAGCAGCGGCCGCGCGCCCACGCGCGCGTCGGGCCTGCGCGGCGGCGGCGCGGGCTGAGCGTGCGCGGCACCGGCCCTCAGCCGAGCGCGAGCCGCCCGGCGTAGCCGGTCATCTCCAGGTAGCCGGCGCCGAGCCGCCGGTCAGTGGCGTCGCGCAGCTCGCTCAGGCCCTCCCAGTAGGTGGTGCCGGTGCTCGCGCGGCTGTCCAGCTCCTGCGCGTCGAGCAGCGCGTGCACCGTGAAGCTGCCCACCGGCGAATCGAGCCGCCACTGCACCGGGTAGCGCGCGCCCGAGGCCGGGATGGTCCATGCGCGCAGCGGCGTGAAGCGCAGCTCGTCGGCGGCGAAGGCGCGTGCGCGGTCGCCGGCGCGCCGAAAGCTGCCGCCGGCCCACAGCGCGCGGCCGTCGGCGCGGCGCAGCTGGAACGCGGTGAGCGCGCTGCCGTCGTCGAGGTTCATGCCGATCCAGTCCCAGCCCACCGCCTGCGCCGGCAGCAGGTGGTTGCTCCACTCGTGGTCGAGCCAGGCGCTGCCCTGCAGCTCGACCTTCGTGCCGTCGCGCTGCAGCCGGCCGCGCGCGGCCAGCTGCGGCTCGCTCAGGTAGAAGCTCGCTTGCGCCTCGTCGGGGCCCTTGCGCGAGTAGCCGGCGGCGCCCTGCAGCAGCAGCGGCTGGGTCGCGCGCAGCTGCAGCGCGAGCCGCGTGCCCGGCGCGGGCTCGAAGTGCGTGTCGTAGACGCTGCCGCCGCCGGCGTCGCGGCGCTGCAGCGTCCAGCCGCCCAGCCGCAGGTCGGTGTCGCGCACCGACGCGCGCGCGAGCTGCGCCGCCTCGTCGCCGGCCCAGCGGCCGATGCGCTGCGCGTGCACGTGGGTTGCGCGCTGCAGGTCGGTCAGCGCCGCGTGCGCGAACAGCAGCTGGCGCGCGGCGAAGCGCCCCGGCAGCGTTGCGGCCAGCCCGGTGCGGTGGCGGAAGAAGGTGATCTGGAAGCCGAAGCGCGCGTCGCCGGCGGCGCGCAGCTCGCCGGTCGCATACCACCACTCGATCGCCGTGCGCAGGTGCGCACCATGGTCGCGCGGGAACTGCAGCCGGCGGCCGCGGCGCACCGCGTCGTCGTCGGGCTCGGCCGTGGCGTCGGCCCCGGCCGCGGCCCCGGCCCCGGCCGCGACCGAGACCGTGCCGACCGTCGCGCCGATCGCCGGCAGCGCGAGCGCGGCCAGCAGCGCGCGCCGGCGCGGCCCCGTGGCGTGCCGGTTCACCAGTCCTCCTTCACCGCGAGCACGCTGCGCTGCGCGGCGGCGGCGCGTGCGCTCGCCGCCGCGGTCGCGACCCCGGCGGCGAACACCGCGCCCGCGAGCGCGGCCAGCGGCGCCCAGCGCAGCACCAGCGACATCGTCCAGTGGAAGCTCTGCGGGTTGACCACGTACACCAGCACCACGCTGACGGCGACGCCCAGCGCCAGCCCCAGTAGCACCCCGGCCGCGAGCCAGGCGGCGGCTTCGCCGCTGACCACGGCGATGATCTGCCGGCGCGTCAGCCCCAGGTGCGCGAGCAGGCCGAACTCCTTGCGCCGCGCGAGCACTTGCGCCGACAGGCTGGCAGCGACGCCGACCAGGCCGATCGCGATCGCCACCAGCTGCAGGTAGCGGGTGACCGCGAAGCTGCGGTCGAAGATCCGCAGCGACGCCGCGCGCAGCTGCGCGGTGGATGCGAACTCGATCAGCCCCGGCGCGCCGGCGAGCGCGCGCAGCGGCTGCTGCAGCGCCGCCCGGTCGGCACCGGGCGCCAGCCATAGCGCGAGCTCGTTGATGCGCGCATCACCGGTGAGCGCGCGGTACGCGGCCAGGTCGATCGCGATCGCGCCGAACTGGCGCGCGTAGTCGCGCCATACGCCGAGCACCCGCACGGTGGTCGACGCGCCCGGCGCCGGCCCCAGCGGCAGGCGCAGCGTCTGCCCGGGCTGCAGCGCGTACAGCGCGGCGGCGGTCTCGCTGACCAGCACGCCGATCTCCCCCGGGCGAGGCGGCAGCGGCGGCGCGAGCAGCGGCAGCTCGGCCGCCGGGTCCTGCAGCGGCCGCGCGATCAGCGCGAGCGGCGGCAGCTCGTCGGCCAGCGCCAGCGCGCGCAGCCGCGACGCGCGCACCCGCTCGACCCCGGGCAGCGCGGCGGCCGCGGCGGCCAGCTTGTCGGGCAGCCAGGCCTGGTCGGCCAGCGTCGCGCCGCCGGCGCTGCGCAGGTACAGGTCGGCCGGCAGCACCTGGTCGAGCCAGTCGGTGACGCTGCTGCGAAAGCTCGTGACCATCACCGTCAGCGCGACCGACAGCGCCAGGCTCGCGACCACGCCGGCGACCACCGCGCTCGCGGTGTGGCGCTGCAAGCGCGCGCGCCGCAGCGCCAGCAGCCACAGCGCACGCTGCGGCGCCGGCAGCGCGGCGAGCACGACCTGCACCATCGTCGGCACCAGCGCGACCCCGCCGCACAGCAGCGCCGCGACCGACGCGTAGGCGGCCAGCGGCAGCCCGGCCAGCGGCGGCGCGAAGGCCAGCGCGCCGCCGGCGGCGAGCAGCGCCAGCGCCGCCCGCGCCGGCTGCGCGCGCGGCGCCGCGTCGCCCAGGCCCTTGAGCGCCATCGCCGGCGACAGCGCCTGCGCGCGCCGTGCCGGCAGCCAGCCGCCGAGCAGCGCCGCGGCGACGCCGAGCAGCACGAGGCCGAGCGCGGCCGGCACGTCGACGCGCAGCGTCGGCGCGACCCCGGGGAAGTAGCCGCCGCCCAGGTCGCCGGCGAGCCAGCGCAGCGCCAGCAGCGCGAGCCCCGCGCCCAGCAGCAGCCCGAGCGCACTGCCGGCGGCGCCCAGCAGCGCGCACTCGGCCAGCACCAGCAGCAGCCGCTCGCGCGCGCTCACGCCGAGCACGCCGAGCAGCGCGAACACCGGCGTGCGCTGCGCGATCGACAGCGCGACCACCGCGTAGACCAGGAACGCGCCGACGAACAGCGCGACCAGCGCGAGCACCGTCAGATTCACGCGGTACGCGCGCGACAGGTTCGACACCCGCTGCTCGGCCGCGGCGCCCGTGGCCGGCTGCAGCCCCGGCGGCAGCGCGAGCGTGCGCAGCAGCGCCGCCGCGTCCTCGCCGGGCGCAAGGCGCAGGTCGATCCGCGTCAGCCGTCCGCCCAGCCCGAAGGCCGCCTGCACCCCGGCCAGGTCGATCGCCACCAGCGGCGGCCCGGCGGCGGCGACGTCGCCGGCCACGCGGAACTCGGCCCAGCCGGCGCCGTGGCGCAGCAGCAGCGGGTCGCCGTCGCGCAGCCCGAGCAGCGTGCGCGCGCGCGGGTTCAGGTACGCGGCCCGCGGGTCGAGCGCGGCCAGGCGCGCTTCGCCCGCGGCCGGGTGCGCCAGCAGCGCCGGTGCGACCGCGGCGACGGTCAGTGCGTCGACGCCGGCGACGTGCACGCCGACCTGCGCGCCTTCACGCGTGCGTGCGACCGTGTCCAGCTCGACCAGCGGGCTCGCCAGCTGCACCCCGGGCGCGGCGGCGACGCGCTCGAACCAGGCGTCGTCGACGCCGTCGCGCGCGGCGCGCAGGCTCAGGTCGGGCGCGCCGCCGACCGCGCGCACCGCGCCGGCGAACTCGGCCAGCGCCGACGCGTTGATCAGGTGCACCGACCAGGCGAGCGCGACCCCGAGCGCGACCGCCAGCGCCGCCATGCCGTGCCGCCATGGGTGCTGGCGCCACTCGCGCCGGCTCAGGCGCAGCAGGCGCAGCGGCAGCGGCAACGGATGGGGTGGCACCTGGGCTCCTGACAGCGGCCGGCCGGGCCGCGGCTCAGTCTGCCATGCAGGCGAAGCGCTGCCCCAGAGCCATCACGCCGGCAAGGCAAGCAGCCTTCGGCGAGCGCGAGCGGGATCGCGCCACCGGCCTGCGGTACAGCTCGCTGCCGCGCCGCTGCCGGGCAGGCGGCTGCCGGGTTCGCTCGCCGTCGCGTTGCCAGCCCGAGGCTCCTGCCGAGCACCGTCAAAAGTAGGGATGTGCAACGCAGCACGCCGCGAGCACAGTCTGCGGCCGGGAGGATCGAGGTCATGCGGCAGTACGCTTCCCGTCCGGTCGTCGGCAAGGTGCTTGGTCATCTTCTTCGGCGGGCCACCTCCGCTATCCGGCTGACTGGCGGTGGCGCGATCGCCGCGATGGCGATCGGGTGCGCAACCACCCCCGCGCCGGTCGATCAGGTCAAGTTCTTCTCGCAGGCTTTCGCCGCGGTCAACACGGTGGGCCAGCCGATGCTGGACGACCTCGCCGCTTCGGAGCGCATGCTGGGCCGTCGCAATGCCGACGAGCGCGCCCGCAAGCTCAAGACCTGTGCCGGCGGAACCGAAGCAGCGCCCTGGGCGCAGACCGGCGATATCAAGCTCGGTTACATCCAAGGCTACTGCCTCGCCGATGCCGGCTACTTCGCGTCGGTGGGCGACCCGCCGGCCACTGCGCAGATGCGCGCGGCGCTGCGGCTGATCGAACGCTACGCGGACTTGCTCGGTGCGCTGGTGGAAGGACGCAACGTCGACCAGGCCGTGGGCGAGGCCACTGCGCTCGCGCAGCAGGCGCAGGGGCTGCTGCAGCTGACCGGCCTGAACCTGGCCCTGCATGCGGCCGTGCAGGCGCTGGAGCCCTTCCTGAAGGACCTGGCGCGGCAGTCGGACGCGCTGGCCGCGCAGAAGCTGATCCTCGACGGTGCGCCCAGCATCAGCAGCCTCATCGCTGCGCTGCGCGCCGCCGTGCCGGCGAGCTTCGACACGCTGATCGCGCAGCTGCGCCTGCAGGCCGACAGCCCTGCCGGTGCGGCGGCCGCCGTCGCCGGCATCGATGCGCGGCGAGTCGCGGTCTCGGACTACGTCGTGCTGCTCGACAAGCTGCAGCTGGCGTGGGACGCGACGGTGCTCGCCGCCCGCAATCCGCAGGGAAGCAAGCTGCCCGACCTGGTCGCCCGCACCGCGCAGCTGCGTGCCGATGCCGACGCGGCGCGGCGCGCGCTGGTCACGTTGCGCACCGGCGTCGCGCCGTGACCGGTATCGCGAGGAGGAGCACCACATGAACGAACGCACGCGCATCGAACTTGTCGACGCCAAGAACCTGCTGCTCAGGCGGCGCGCGGCCACCGCGGATGCGGCCGAACAGGCCGCGATCGACGCGGCCCTGGGCGAACTCAACGCCGCGATCGACCTGATCACCCAGGCTTCGCTGCTGCAGGCGGCCGGCCTGGTCGCCAACGCCAGTGATGCGCTCGAGCGGGTGCTGGCCTCGGTGCCGACCGGGCCGTTCGACAGCTTCCTGTCCGCCATCCGGGGCTCGGTCGCGACGCTGCAGGCCGAGGTCGATCGGATGCAGGGGTCCGAGCGCCTGGCCGCTGCGCCGATCGACCAAGGCGAGGGCGCTGCGGCAGGACTGCAGGCGGCAGCCGAGCCGGTGCAGCCGAGCCCGCCGGCGTCCCCGGCACCCGCGGCGCCGAGGGTGCCGGCCGCACCGGCGGCTGCGGCCGAAGCCTTGGTGGGCGGGACGATCCCCCGACCGATCAACAGCCGGCGCTTCGAGGAGCTGCGCGACGAGTACGCGCAGCTGTTCGACCGCTGCCGACTGCGCCGCGAGTTCGCGCCGAACGTCGAGTTCTACGTGTCCAGACTGGTCCACGGCAAGCCCACGTACGCGCAGCTCGGCGACCGCCTGGGCATTCCCTGGGTCTTCATCGGCGTGGTGCACGGCATGGAGTGCGGCTTCAACTTCGGCACCCACCTGCACAACGGCGATCCGTTGAGCGCGCGTACCGTCAGGGTCCCGAAGGGCCGGCCGCGCAGCGGCACGCCGCCGTTCACCTGGATCGACAGCGCTGCCGACGCACTCGAACTGAAGGGTCTGACCCACGCGGCCGACTGGAGCCTGCCGATGTTGCTGTACCGGCTCGAGGCCTACAACGGCTTCGGCTATCGGTCGCGCCAGGTCCCGACGCCATACCTGTGGAGCTTCTCCAACCTGTACGCTGCCGGCAAGTTCGTCGCCGACGGCGTGTTCGACGCCACGGCGGTCTCGCGGCAGTGCGGCGCGGCAGTCATGCTGCGCGTGCTGCAGGAGCGATCGCTGGTTTGAACGGGAGCGGCTGACTTGCCAGTCCTGATCGCGGTCGCCGATGAGCTGGCCTCGACGCAGTCGGCGCGGTTGAAGCGGCGCGCGCTGCGCCCCGGCAAGCGCCGCGACTGCGGGCCGGCGGCTCGACGCGGCCGACACCGTGTCCGGTCGCTGCACATGCTGCCGCTTGCCCGCGCGTGGAGCCGCCGCGGGTGGCGCTGCCGCCGGGCCGCCCGAGCCCCTGACGATCGCGCGGCGGTGGATCGATTGCAGGCGGCGCCAGCGACCTGATGGCCAACGGCGGTGGACCTGATCGTCAACGGCAACCGGCAGGAGCTCGACGAGTTCTTCTGGGGTGACCTGCTCGACTACATCGATGACGGGCACGTGATCCCGATCGTCGAGAGCGGCGCGCTGCGGGTCGACGCGGGCGACCAGCCCATCACCCTCGATTCGCTGATCGCCGCCCGGCTGGCCGAGCGCCTGCGGCTGGACCTGGGCGAGCTGCAGCGCCCGCCGCGCGTGGACGACGTCGTCAGCCGCTACCTGGCAGGGCCGCGCACCCGCAAGGAAGACCTGTACGTGCGCACCCTGCAGGTGCTGAAGGATCTGGAGCTCGCGCCACTGCCGGCGCTGGCGGATTTGGCGGCCATCCGGTGCCTGGACTTCTTCGTGTCGGTCTCGTTCGATCTGCAGCTCGAGCGGGCGATCGACGCCGTGCGCCACCAAGGCCAAGCCCGGACCGAGACGATCAGCTTCTCGCCCAACCGCAACGCGGACCTGCCGGGGCCGCGCGCCGGCCTGCTGCGGCCGACCGTGTTCCATCTGCTGGGGCGGCTTTCCTCGGCGCCGGACAGCGTGATCTGCGACGACGACCGCCTCGAGTTCCTGCATGCGCTGCAGGAGGACGCGCGTCGGCCCAAGCTGCTGTTCGACGAACTGCGCGACAACCACCTGCTGCTGATCGGCTGCCGGTTCCCCGACTGGGCAGCGCGGTTCTTCCTGCGCACCGCCAAGAACGACCGCCTGTCGGCGCATCGCGACACGGTCGAGTACCTGGTGGGCATCCAGAGCGCCAACGACCGGCGGCTGGTCGCGTTCCTGGCCGACTTCAGTCCCGGCACCAAGCTGGTCGCGGCCGAGCCCGAGGACTTCGTCGCCGAGTTGCGCCGCCAGTGGGAAGCACGCCATCCGCCCGGCCAGCCGTCGGCCGGAGCGGCGCCGCCAGCGCCGGTGGCAGCCGAGCCCAGCGATGGGGTGGTGTTCATCAGCTACTCCAGCGACGACCTCGATGCGGCACGCACGCTGGCGCGGGCACTCGACGCGGCCGGGATCGACGTGTGGTTCGACAAGGCCGAGTTGCATTGCGGCGACGCGTGGGAGCGCAAGATCCTGCGCGGGCTGGACAACAGCGCGCTGTTCATTCCGCTCGTCTCCGAGTCGACCCAGCGCGAGGAGCGCCGCCGGGCGTTCTTCTGGCGTGAGTGGAACGCCGCCCATGAGCGCGCCGGCAGCATGGCCCCGGATGAAGTGTTCATCCTGCCGGTGACGATCGACGGCATCCAACCCTACCGCGCCCTGGTGCCCGAGCGCTTCAACGCGCGCCAGTGGACGCCGTTGCCCGGGGGCGTGCCGACGGCCGGGTTCGTGGATGCGGTGCGCGCGCACTACCGCGCGTACCAGCAGCGTGGCGCCAGGGCGCGGGCGTGATGGCGCACGCGCGCACGAGCGCCGCGCCGGCGGCGGTGCCCCGCCGGCTGGATGCGCAGAACCCTTGGCCGGGGCTCGCATCCTTCGGCGAGGATGACCGCGAGTTCTTCCGCGGGCGCGATGCGGAGGCGGACGAACTGGCGCGGCTGGTGCGCCGGGAGCGCCTGACCGTGCTGTTCGGCCGCTCGGGCCTGGGCAAGACCTCGTTGCTGGGTGCCGGCCTCTTTCCCCGCCTGCGGCAGGACCTGCATCTGCCGGTGCTGCTGCGCATCGGCTATGACACCGACACCACGCCGCGCAGCCAGGTCTGGGCTGCGCTGCTCGCCGCTTGCGAGCAGTGGGCGGTCGAGGCCGCGGCGCCGCGCGCCGACGAGTCGCTGTGGGCGTACTTCCACCGCGCCGGCGCGGGCTTCTGGAACCCGCGCAACCGCCCGGTGGTGGTGGTGCTCGTCTTCGACCAGTTCGAGGAGCTGTTCACCGTCGGCCAGGTCGACGAGCGCTCGCGGCGGGCCGCATCCGCGTTCATCGAGGATCTCGCGGGGCTGATCGAGGACCGGCCGTCCGACGCGCTGCGTCGGGCGATCGACGCCGACCCGACGCTGGCCGATGGCATCGACTTCGGCCGGCGCGGCTGCAAGGTGCTGCTGAGCTTTCGCGAGGATTTCCTGGCCGAGATGGAAGGGCTGCGAGAGCACCTGCCCTCGGTGATGCGCAACCGCTACCGCCTGCAGCCGATGAGCGCGTCGCAGGCTCGATCGGTGATCGCCAGCGGCGCCGCGCTGGTCGACGACGAGGTGGCGCAGCGCATCCTGGGCCTGGCCTGGTGCAACCGCGCCGAGGCGCCGACCGCAGAGGAAGCGCAACGGCTGGAGATCGATCCGGCGCTGCTGTCGGTGATCTGCAGCGAGCTGAACCTGCGCCGCCAGGCCGCCGGCGCAGCGCACATCGCTGCCGACCTGGTGGTCGGCGCCGAGCGCGAGATCCTGGTCGACTTCTACGAACGCGCGCTGCGCGGGATCGACGCCCGGGTGCGCGTGTTCATCGAGGACGAGCTGATCACGGCCGCCGGGTTCCGCGACAGCCGTGCGCTGGACGACGCGCTGCACCTGCCCGGCGTGTCGCGCGAGGCGATCGACCACCTGGTCGCGGCGAGGCTGCTGCGCATCGACGACCGCTTCGGCGTGCGCCGGCTCGAGCTGACGCACGACGTGCTGACGCGCGTCGTCAAGGACAGCCGCGACGCCCGCCAGGCCCGCGAGCTCGAACAGGCGGCCGCGCAGCGCGCACGCGCGATCGCGGCCGCGCAGCGCCGCAACCGGCACGTTTCGGCGCTGATCGCGGTGGCCGCAGTGGCTGCCGCAGCGCTGCTGGCCTGGTCCTACCGGCTGTTCAACGAAGCCAGCGAGGCCACGGCGAGGGCGGAGATCGCGACCGACGCAGCCAGGCACCTGAGCCGCGAGAGCGAGCAGCTGCGCGATACCGTGCAGGAGATGGACGCGCAGGCCAGGCAAGCCCAGGCGGCGGCATCCGCGACGCAGCAAAGGGCGATCGCCGCAGAGCTCAGCGCCAGCGAGGCCCAGGCGCAGGCGGTCGCCGCGCAGAAGCGGGCGCTGGCTGCCCAGCGCGATGCGCTGGCCACCAACCTCGTCGTCCACGCCCGCGCCGCCCGGCCGCAGGAGTTCGACCGCGCGCTGCTGCTGGCCGCCGAGGCGATCCGCCAGTTCCCCGAGCGCCAGGACATCCAGATCGAGCAGTTCGGGCGCTTGCTGACGGCGCCGCGGATCCGGCTGCGGCTGCCGCTGGCTCCAGCGGGCTTGCGGGCGGCCTCGGCCGACGGCAGCCACGTCGCGCTGGCCACCGTCGACGGCGCGGTGCAGCTGCTGTCGGCCTCGACCTGGCGGCCGCTTCAGCGCGTCGCGGTGCGGCAGGACGGGCCGGTGCAGGCGATCGCGCTGGACCGCAGCGGCGAACGCCTGCTGACTGCCGCCGATGGTCAGCTCGTCGTCTGGCAGCTGCGAACGGGCGCCGCCATTGCGCGGCAGCCGGCGCGCACGGAAGCGATCCGCCGAGTCGCGCTCAGTGCCGACGGCCGCTGGGCCGCGGTGGCCGGCACGGGCAGTGGCGTCCAGCTGTGGGCCCTCGCCGATCCGGCGGCGGCGATGCAGGTCCTGCCGGCATCGGCCGAGCGGCTTCGACTCGACGGCGTCCGGTGCCTGGGCTTCACGCCGGACGACTCCCGACTGATCCTGGTCGGCAACACCGTCGTGTCGACCTGGAACCTGGCCGACGGCGCGCTGGCCACACCGCTGCGCGGCGAAGGCATCCTCGGGCACAGCGCCGACTGCAGCCGGGTCGTGCAGGTGCTGGGCACTCCGCGGGAAGCGCTCGGCTTCGAGCTGCGCGACGCCGCGAGCGGGGCGTCACTGGGCCGGGTCGATCGGCCGCAGCGAGACCTGACGTCGACACGCTTCGAGCTGTCGGGCGACGGCCGCACGCTGATCCAACGAGGCGAATACCGAGTCTCGAGCTGGAGGTTCGAGCCGCCGGCGCGACCGGTCCAGCTGGCGCCGGTACGCCTGCCCGCAGGGGATCTGAAGCTCGCCAGCGTCAGCGCCGACGGCAGCCGGTTGGCGCTGGCAGCCGGTGACGGCGGCCAGGCGGTGCAGGTGATGGACCTGGACGACGAACAGGGCGAGTTCCGCGAACTGGTGTCGTGGTTCATGCCGCACCGCGTCGCCGGCTTCGTGTTCGCGCCGGACGGCGGGTCACTGCTGGTGCTGCCGGAACCGGCGCGGCGCGACCAGCGCAACGCGGCGTTCCCGGTGGCCTGGGAGCTCAGCGGTGGATCACGCCTGCAGCTCGGCGATCACGCGTACCGGGCCGACGAGATCGAGTTCAACCGCGCGGGCACGGTCCTGGGCACCACGGCAAAAAGCGGCGACGCGGCCGCGGGCGACGTCGCGCACTTCTGGAGCACCGCCGACGGCCGCTTCCTGCGCGAGATTGCGGACTTCTCGATCGCCGAGTTCAGCCCCGACGGCAGTCGGCTCGCCATCCTGTTCAAGCGGGCCACCAAGACGGTCGAGGTGCTGCCGCTGGCTGCCGGGGGCGAGCCGCTGACGTCGATCTCGATGCCCACCGGGATGGGCGTGGCGAAGCTCGCGATCAGCCGCGACAACCAGAAGCTGGTCATGGTGCGCGACGATGGCTCGGTGTGGCTGCATCCCGCGGTCAGCGGCGGCGGCGCGCGGCGGCTGAGCGCCGCTGCGTCGAAGGCGAGCGCCGTGGCCTTCGGCCCGGACTCGCGCCTGCTGGCCTGGGGCGGGACGGACGGCAAGGTCCGCCTGGTGTCGATCGACCGCAATGCGCCGCCCAGGGTGCTGCCCGAAGCGCACCAGGGGGCGGTCACGAAGCTGGCGTTCAACAGCGACGGGCGCTACCTTGCGTCGGGTGGCGCCGATGGCTCGGCGATCGTGCACGTGCCGAGCGAAGCCCGGACGGTGGCGCGCTTCGATGGCCATCGCGACAGCGTCACGGCACTGGTGTTCGTCGAGGGCAACGGCGGCCTGGCGCTGGTCGCCGGGCAGGCCAAGGGCGAGCGCAAGGTCTGGGACGTGACGCGGCGCCTGTGGCTGGCGGACCTGGGTGGCGGCGAGTCCGACATCCGCAGCGTCGAGCTCGGCCCCGACCCGCAGCACAAGCGCCGCCGCGCCGCCGTGCTGCATCGCGACGGCAGCGTGTCGCTGCACGACTGGGACCGCGACAGCCTGCTGGCCGAGGCATGCAAGCTGGCCGACCGCAACCTGGACTGCGTCGAATGGGAGCAGTTCTTCCCCGGTCAGCCGTACCACGCTACCTGCCTCGATGCACCTGCACCGAACTGCCGTGCCTCAGGTCGTGCCGGGCTGCGCCCGGTGCCGAGCCGAGCTCGGGCCGGGTCGACGCTCCCATCGACGCAGCGCCGCGGTGACCGGCGCGCGAAACGCCCGCTCGTTGCCGGGCACCGCGTCGACGCTGTGGCGGCGCGTGCGCCTTGCAGCAGCTCGACCGCCTGCCGAGCGACTGCCAGGCAGGCGAGGCGGGATCCCCATGCGTGCCGCGGACCCTGCGCCGGCCGATCGCACAAGACTCGTGCGTGGTCGATCGGTGCCGTCGGCACGATGAGGCCGTCGAGCCGGGTCTGAAGATCTCTGTGGGCACCATCGGGGCGCAGAGACCCGCAGCGATCCCGGCGCTCGCTCCGCGGCATCCTCCCGCATGCCTGTCTACGGGTGCGCGGATCCAAGCCTCCCAGCTGCCGCGGCGACCCGTTCTTGCTCGCCGCCGGCGCAGGGCTGGCCGGGCGAGGCACCAGGACGCGCCCACCGCTCGGGGCAGGTCTTGGCGGGAACTGGAGACAGTGGGTTGATCTCAAGCCGGTCGCACGCCGTCCGGCGTCAGCCGCAGCACCCGGTCGGCGCGCGCGCTCGCCTGCTGCGAGTGCGTGGCCAGCAGGCAGGCGGCACCGCTGCCGCGCACCTGCGCAGCGAGCAGCGCGAGCACCCGCGCGGCGGTGGCCGGATCGAGGTTGCCGGTGGGCTCGTCGGCGAGGATCAGCGCCGGCGTGTGCACCACCGCGCGCGCGATCGCCACCCGCTGCAGCTGCCCGCCCGACAGCTGCGCCGGTGCGCGCGCGCCGAGCGCGCCCAGGCCGACCGCATCGAGCACCGCCTGCACCCGCGCCGGGTCGGGGCGGCCGAGCAGCAGCAGCGGCAGCGCGACGTTCTCGGCCACGCTCAGGTGCGGCAGCACGTGGAAGGCCTGGAACACGAAGCCCAGCCGGCTGCGCCGCAGCCGCGCACGCTGGTCGTCGTCGAGCGCGGCGAGCGGCTGGCCGTCGAGCAGGATCGCGCCGCGGTCGACCGGCTCCAGCCCGGCGATGCAGTTCAGCAGCGTCGACTTGCCGACGCCGGACTCGCCGAGCAGCGCGACGAACTCGCCGCGCTCGAGCGCCAACTCGACGCCGCTGAACACCGGCTCGGCGCCGAAGGACTTGCTCACCGCTCGAAGCTGCAGCAGCGCCATCGCGTCGATGATGCCGCAGTGCTGCCGCCGCGACGCCCGCGCGGCGGCCGCCTCACTGCAGCAGCCGCTGCACCGCGGCCAGCAGCCGCGCCGGGGCGTCAACGGCGTCGGCGGGGATGCGCTCGGTCACCGCCATCGACCGCAGCCAGGTCAGCTGCCGCCGCGCCAGCTGGCGGGTCGCGGCGATGCCGGCGTCGCGCAGCCCGCCGAGCTTGCCGGCGTCCAGCGCCGCCCAGGCCTGGCGGTAGCCGACGCAGCGCATCGACGGCAGCTGCGGGTGCAGGCCCGGGCGCGCGCGCAGCCGCCGCACCTCGTCGACGAAGCCGGCAGCGAGCATCGCGTCGAAGCGCTGCGCGATGCGCGCGTGCAGCCACGCGCGCGACGCCGGCTCGAGGCTGAGCAGCGGCCACTGCGCGGCGGCGTCGGCCGCGGCCGCCGGCGTCGGGTCCGCGAGCGTGTTGCCGGTGGGCATGGCGGCGGCGGCGTCACGCACGCCGCGCCGGTGGTAGGCCGACAGCGGCCGGCCGCCGAGCTGCCAGACCTCGAGTGCGCGCTGGATGCGCTGCGCGTCGCGCGGGCCGATGCGCGCGGCGGTCTGCGGATCGACGCGCGCCAGCTGCGCGTGCAGCGCCGGCCAGCCCTCGACCGCGGCGCGCGCGTCGATCGCGGCGCGCACCGCCGCATCGGCCGGCGGCATCGCGTCCAGCCCGGCGCGCAGCGCGCGCAGGTACAGCATCGTGCCGCCGACCAGCAGCGGCAGCCGGCCGCGCGCGCGGATCGCAGCACACGCCGCCTGCGCGTCGTGCACGAAGCGTGCGGCCGAGTACGCGTGCTCGGGCTCGAGCAGGTCGATCAGATGGTGCGGCACGCGGGCGCGCTCGGCTGCGCCGGGCTTGGCGGTACCGATGTCCAGCCCGTGGTACACCTGCGCCGAGTCGACGCTGACGATCTCCACCCCGCCATGGCCGGCGAGCGCGTCGGCAAGCGCCAGCGCGAGCGCGCTCTTGCCGCTGGCGGTTGGGCCCGCCACGCAGATGCCGAGCGGGCTCACCGCAGCTCGCCGTGGCGCTGCACCAGGGTCCAGGCGACGACGGCGGTGATCAGCGCGAGCGTGCCGATCGTCAGCACCAGCGGGTAGACGGTGCCGTCCAGCGCCAGGCCCAGCCAGCCGCCGACGACCACCGCGACCGCGGCCAGCACGAAGCCGGCCAGCGCCGACGCGGCGCCGGCGTGCGCCGGGAACGGCGCGACCACCGCGACCTGGCTGCAGGGCTGGTGCATGCCGTGGCCGAACGCATACACCATCTGCGGCCCGAAGATCGCCCACGGCGCGTGCACGCCGGCGAAGGCCAGCGCGACCATCGCGCCGCCGCCGGCCAGGCTGAACCAGGCGGCGCGGCGCACGGTGCCGAGCACGCCGTGGCGCAGCAGCCAGCGCCGGCACCACAGCGTGCCCGCGAGGTAGCAGCTGGAGTTCAGCGCGATGTACACGCCGCAGGCCAGCTTGGACGCGCCGAGCACGTCGATGAACACGAACGCCGACCCGGCCAGGTACGCGAACAGGCCGCCGTAGGTGGCCGAGGTCAGCGCGGTCCACGCGATGAAGCCGCGGTGGCGCCCGATCGCCAGCCACTGCCGCAGCATCGGCCCGAGCTGCAGCGCGCGCGGGTTGCGCAGCGGCGCGGTCTCGGGCAGCCGCAGCGCGATCAGCGCGAGCGTGCCGGCGCCGAACAGCGCGCACACCAGCAGCGCGCTGCGCCAGCCGAAGGCGGTGGCGAGCAGGCCGCCGAGCAGCGGGCTGGGCAGCGCGATCAGGCCGAGCCCGGTCAGCCCGCGCGACATCACGTGCGCACCGGTGGCCGGCTGGTACAGGTCGCGCACCATCGCGCGCGCACACACCACCGCCGCGCCCACGCCCACCCCCTGCAGCGCGCGCCAGCCGATCAGCGCCTCGACGTGCTGCGCGAGTGCGCCGCCGATGCTGCCCAGCACGTACAGCGCGAGCCCGGCCAGCAGCACCGGCCGGCGGCCGAAGCGGTCGGCGGTCGGCCCGAGCAGCAGCTGGCTGCCGCCGAAGCTGAACAGCAGCACCGACAGCGTCAGCTGGGTCGACGCGACCGAGGCCTGCAGGTCGGCAGCCAGCCCCGGCAGCGCCGGCAGGTAGACGTCGGTGGTGATCGGCTGGATGCCCAGCAGCAGCGACAGCACGACGACCACCAGCCCCGGGTCGACCCGGGGCGCCGCGTCGGCCTGCCCAGTCGCCTCGGCGCCGCCGGCGCCGCGCTCAGAAGCGTTCGTCATCGCGCAGGTACCGCCACTGCCCGACGGGCAGCTTGCCCAGCACGACGCTGCCGATGCGCAGCAGCTTCACCGCGCGCACGCCCAGGCCGGCGGCCTCGCAGATGCGCCGGATCTGGCGCGGCCGGCCGTCGCGCAGCACGATGCGCAGCTGGTCGTCGCTGGCGCGGCTGGCGCGCACCGGCGGCAGCAGCTGCCCGTCGAGCTCGACCCCGTCGCCCAGCTGCTGCGCCAGCGCGTCGCGCAGGCCGTCGGCGAGCGCGTGGGTGATCCGCACCTGGTACTCGTACTCGAAGCCCGGGCGCGCGTCGGCCAGTTGCTGCGCGAGCCGCGCATCCTGGGTCAGCACCAGCAGCCCGCTCGCGTCCAGCTCCAGCCGGCTGGCCGCGACCAGGCCGTTCGCGTGCACCGGCTCGAACGCGCGGCCCTCGTCGCGCCAGCGGCTCGCGGCGCTGATCAGCGTGGCCGCGCCCGCATGGCCGCCGTCGCGCGGCCCGCAGACGTAGCCGGTCGGCTTGTGCAGCAGGATCGTGACCTGTCGCGCCTGCTGCTGCCGCGCGGCCGGGTCGATCGCGATCGGCTGCTCCGGCGCGACCCGCTGGCCGAGCACCGCCGGCACGCCGTCGACCAGCACCCAGCCGGCGGCGATCCACTCGTCGGCCTCGCGCCGCGACGCCGCGCCCTCGGCGACCAGCCGCTTCGACAAGCGCTCGCTCGCATCGGGCGGGGCCTGGCGCACCGGCGCTGGCCTGGGTGCGCCCGGCGTGGCCGCGGCCTTGCCGCGCGGCCGCGGTGCTTGCGGCTCGACCGCGTCGGTGCCTGGCGGGAAGCGCTCGGGCACCGCGGCGCGTTGCGGCTGGGGCTTGGCCGGTCGCCAATCGTCGCCGGCGCGCGGCCGGCGCTGCGGCTCGGCGCGCCGGTCGGGGCGGCCCGCGTGGTCGGCCCGGTCGCGTCGATACGGCCGCTCGGTGCGGTCGCCGTAACCGCTGCCGCGGTCGCTGCGGTCGTCGCCGCGGTAGTCGGTGTGGCGATCGGTGTGGTGGTCGGTGCGGTGGTCGGTGCGGTGGTCGGTGCGGTGGTCGGTGCGGTGGTCGCCGTCGCGGCGCGGCGGCCGACCGGCGTGGCGGTCGGGGTAGCGGTCGGGGTAGCGGTCGGCGCGGCGGTCGGGGTAGCGATCGATGGTCCGCTCACCGCTGCGGTCGCTGCGGCGCTCAGGCGAGCGATCCGTGCGGCGATCGCCGTCGCGATCGCCTCGCCGGTCGCCCCGCCATTCACCGCGGCGCTCTTCGCTTCGATCAGCGTAGCGGTCGCCGTGGTGCTCGGGGTAGCGTCCAGCGTAGCGGCCGGATTCCTGGCCGGAGGCACGGTCCGGGTAGCGGCCAGCGTGGCGTCCGACGTCGCGGTCCGGTCGCGAGCCGACATCGCGTTGGCCGCCGCGAGCGGCGGGACGAGTCGGCGGTCGATCGGCGTGGCGGCCGTCGTCGCGATCGGCGTATCGATCGGTGCGGCGACCGGTGTCGCGGCCATGGTCGCGGCCGCTACGCCGACCGGGTGGCCGGTCCGACTGCCGCTCGCCATGACGCTGGCCGTATTGGCCACTGTATCGGTCGTCGTAGCGTTCGCCGGAGTGACCGCTGCGAGCTTCGGCTGCCGGGCCGCTGCGCGGATCGAAGGGCGGCGCGCCGCGCGCCGGATCGCGGCGTTCGTAACGCCGGTCGTTGGCGCGCTCGCCGCGGTGGTCGTTGCGCTGCGCGCTGCGGTACTCGCTGCGGTGCTCGGTCTGGCGTTCGTCGCGCCACTCGGTGCGCGGGCGGCCGCGGCGGGCATCGGGCGCGCCCGTGCGGGGCCCGTCGTCGCGGTCGCGGCTGCGCCAGCGCCCC
>CAZKCJ010000023.1:0-16842 GCA_964550885.1 uncultured Rubrivivax sp.
GAACGCGAAGCTGCGCCACGCGACCGGCACCCGCGCCGCCGCCGCCACTGGCGGCGAGTGCAGCGCGCGCGTCGCCGCGGCGGCCGCGGCGGCCGCCAGCAGCGCGGCCGCGGCCAGCGCCCACCACGCCAGCTGCCACGCGTGCGCCGCGCTACGGCCGGCCAGCGGCGGCACCAGCAGCGCCGACGCCACGATGCCCACGCCGGTGCCGCCGTAGTACAGCCCGAGCACGATGCCGGCGCGCGCGCCGCCGATGCGCGCCGCCAGCAGGCCGCCGCTGGCGAAGGTTGCCGCGCTGGTCACGCCCGACGCGAAGCGCAGCAGGTACAGCGCCGCGTCCGCGCTGACCAGCCCGTGCAGCGCCAGCGTCAGCACCGTGCCGACGCAGCCGCCGAGGAACAGCGCGCGCGCGTCGATCCGCGCCAGCGCCGGCGGCAGCGCCAGCGCACCGACGAAGTAGCCGGCGGCGTTCAGCGTGTTCATCGCGCCGGCAGTGGTGTAGCTCCAGCCGAGGTCGGCGCGCATCGGCGGCAGCAGCAGCGCGTAGGAAAAGCGCGCCAGGCCCAGCGACACCGCCGCGCCGAGCGCGAGCGCCAGCGCGGTGCGCAGCGGCGCGGCGGGTGACGTCACCGCGCCCGCCCGCGCCTGCAGCTGCGGCCGCGCTGCCGCTCGCACGCGCGCCTGCGGCAGCTGGTTCGCCGGCAGCGCGCGCCGCACCGCACGGCGCACCGCACGGCGCGCCGAACGCGGGGCTGCCGCGGCGGCAGGCAGGCGGCGGTGAGCGGCGTCATCGCGGCAGTCTCGCACGGCACGCAGCGGCGCGCCGGCCGCGCGGGTGCGCCGCCGGCGCTCGCTACAATCGACGCACCTTCCGAGGAGCGTTGCAACCTCCATCTGCTGAGGCCAGGCTCGGAAGGCTTCCCTCGCTGCAACCGCGCTCACCTGCACGACTGGTCGTGGGTGAGTTCCGAACAGCCGTCGTGCAGGTTCCTTCCGCACCGGAGCCTGAACGATGAATGCTGTCCTCGAACCCCGCCGGGATCACGCCGTGGCCGACCTGTCGCTCGCCGACTGGGGCCGGCGCGAGATCGCGATCGCCGAAGGCGAGATGCCCGCGCTGATGGCGATCCGCGACGAGTACGCGGCCAAGCAGCCGCTAGCCGGCGCGCGCATCGCCGGCAGCCTGCACATGACGATCCAGACCGCGGTGCTGGTGGAGACGCTGCAGGCGCTGGGTGCGCAGGTGCGCTGGGCCAGCTGCAACATCTTCAGCACGCAGGACCACGCGGCCGCGGCGCTGGCGGCGCAGGGCACGCCGGTGTTCGCGTACAAGGGCGAGAGCCTGCGCGACTACTGGGCCTACACCCACCGGATCTTCGAGTTCGGGCCCAAGGGCGCGGCCGGCGAGGGCCCGAACATGATCCTCGACGACGGCGGCGACGCCACGCTGCTGATGCACCTGGGCAAGCGCGCCGAGAAAGATGCGTCGGTGCTGGCCCACCCGGGCAGCGAGGAGGAGCGCGAGCTCTTTGCTGCGATCAAGGCCAAGCTGGCCGAGGACGCCAGCTGGTACAGCCGCAAGGCCGCGCAGATCATCGGCGTGACCGAGGAGACGACCACCGGCGTGCACCGGCTCAACGAGATGAGCGCGAAGGGCGCGCTGTTGTTTCGCGCGATCAACGTCAACGACTCGGTCACCAAGAGCAAGTTCGACAACCTGTACGGCTGTCGCGAGAGCCTGGTCGACGGCATCAAGCGCGCGACCGACGTGATGATCGCCGGCAAGATCGCGGTGGTCGCCGGCTACGGCGACGTCGGCAAGGGCTCGGCGCAGGCGCTGCGCAGCTTGAGCGCGCAGGTGTGGGTAACCGAGATCGACCCGATCAACGCGCTGCAGGCGGCGATGGAGGGCTTTCGCGTCGTCACCATGGACTGGGCCGCCGACAAGGCGGACATCTTCGTCACCGCCACCGGCAACAAGGACGTGATCACCTACGCGCACATGGCGGCGATGAAGGCCAACGCAATCGTCTGCAACATCGGCCACTTCGACAACGAGATCGACGTCGCGTCGCTCGAGGCGAAGTGCCGCTGGGAGGAGATCAAGCCGCAGGTCGACCACGTGATCTTCGAAGGCGGCAAGCGGATCATCCTGCTGGCCAAGGGGCGCCTGGTGAACCTGGGCTGCGCGACCGGCCACCCGAGCTACGTGATGAGCAGCTCCTTCGCGAACCAGACGATCGCGCAGATCGAGCTCTTCACCCACCGCGACTTCTACGAGCAGGGCAAGGTCTACGTGCTGCCCAAGCATCTGGACGAGAAGGTCGCGCGGCTGCAGCTGAAGACGCTCAACGCCGAACTCACCGCGTTGACCGAAGAGCAGGCCGCCTACATCGGCGTGCCGGTGCAAGGGCCGTATAAGCCCGACAGCTACCGCTATTAGGGCTGCCGGGCGCAGGCGCGGCCGTTGCGCAAGCCACCAGACCTTGCCTGTCAGGCCCTGCGGCGCCAGAATGGCGCCATGGTTCCACTCTGGAGGCGTCGATGTCGGTAAGTCTGTCGATCAAGGACGTTCCCGGCGAATTGGCGGCCGCGCTGCGCGAGCGGGCCGCCCGCAACCACAGGTCGCTGCAGCGCGAGTTGATGGCGCTGATCGAGGCTGCGGTCACAGAGCCCACGCTGACCGCGCGCGCGCCCGAAGCCACCTATACGGCGGCAACGGCGGCCCGAACGGCCCGCACGGCCACAGGCGACCCGCCTGCAGCCAGCGACGGGCTGCTGGCCGAGCTCGACACGATCGTCGCCGGCAGTCGCTGGGCAAGCGCGCCCCTGCTGCCGCGCGAGCAGGCGCATGACCGGGCGCTAGCCCGCGAGCTGGACTTCGACTGCCGCGAAGCCGAACTGCGAACGGCGCGCGCCGCCAGCGCGTCGGGCACCGGCCGATGACAATCCCGTACTTCCTGGACACCAACGTGCTCGTCTACGCCACGTCGCAGGCCGCCGACCACGCGAGCAAGCGCGAAGCCGCCCGCGCCTGGGTGGCGCGAGCGGACTGGGGCGTATCCACGCAGGTGCTGATGGAGCTGTACGCACAGGCGCGCCAGCCGCGCCACGGCCTGCTGCCCACGGCGGCGCAGGCGCTGGTCGAGCGCATCGCCGCACGCCGGCCGGTGGTGGCGGTGGACAAGGAGATCGTGCTCGAGGCGCTGGCGCTGCGCCACCGCCACTACCTGTCGCACTGGGACGCCGCGATCCTGTGCGCCGCGCGCCGCCTGGGCGCCCACACGGTGGTCAGCGAGGACCTGGTGCCGGGGCACGACTACGGCGGCGTCACCGTGCTCAACCCGTTCGAGGCGGCGGCCTGACCGGCGCCATGCATCCACCCGCTGCGCTGTGCGCGGCCGCCTGACCATGCCCACCGTCCCGATCAGCTTCGAGTTCTTCCCGCCGAACACACCGGTCGGCGACGACAAGCTGAAGACCGTCGTCCAGGAACTCGGCGCGCTCGCGCCCGAGTTCTTCAGCGTCACCTACGGCGCCGGCGGCGCCACCCGCGACAAGACGCTGCACACCGTGCAGGCGATCGCGCAGGCCGGCTTCGAGGCGGCGCCGCATCTGTCGTGCGTGGGCGCGACGCGCCGCAGCATCGCCGAGATCCTCGCCACCTACCGCACGCAGCGGATCCGCCGCATCGTCGCGCTGCGCGGCGACCTGCCCAGCGGCGCGGTCGCCGCCAGCGACTTCCGCTACGCGGCCGAGCTGGTGCGCTTCATCCGCGACACGCAGGGGCCCGACTGGATCGTCGAGGTCGCCGCCTACCCCGAGTACCACCCGGCGCAGCGCTACGCCGCGCAGGACCTGCAGCACTACGTGGACAAGGTGCGCGCCGGCGCGGATGCGGCGATCACCCAGTTCTTCTACAACGCCGACGCGTACTTCCACTTCGTCGACGCCACCCGCCGGCTCGGCGCCGAGGCGCCGGTGGTGCCGGGCATCATGCCCTTCCACAACTACGCGCGGATCGCGCAGTTCGCTGCGCGCGACGGCATCGAGATCCCGCGCTGGGTCGCGCTGAAGATGGAGGGCTTCATGGACGACGCGGCGTCGATCCGCGCGTTCGGGCTGGACGTGGTCACCGCACTGTGCGAGCGGCTGATCAAAGGCGGCGCGCCGGGCATCCACTTCTACACGATGAACCAAGCGGCGCTGACGCTCGAGCTGTGCCGGCGGCTGCAGCCGGGTTGACGCGGCAGCACCGCGGGGCGCGACGCGCGGGCCTTCAGCCGCGCTCCCAGAACACTCCTTCCTCGGTCAGCATCGCGTCCAGCGGCACGTCGTGCGGCTCGGCCTGCAGCCAGGGCACGTAGCCCTGCAGGTAGCCCACGCCCACGGTGAACGGTCGCGGCCGCAGCGCCGCCAGCGTGCGGTCGTAGAAGCCGCCGCCGTAGCCCAGGCGCAGCCCCTTCGGGCCGAAGCCGACGCAGGCCACCAGCAGCAGCTCGGGCTCGAACACCGGCGTGTCCTTGGGCTTGGGGATGCCGAAGGCGTCAGGCTCCATCGGGCAGCCGGGGAACCACGCGTGAAAGCGCAGCTGCCGGGTCTGCCGGCTGGTGACCGGCAGGCCGATGCGCCGACCCGGCTCGGCCTCGCTCCAGCGGTACAGCGACGGCAGCGCGTCGAACTCGCCCTTGATCGGCCAGTAGGCGCCGATCGAGCGCTCGTGCCGCCCGACCAGCCACACCCGCAGCACGTCCTGCAGCTGCGCCGACCGCTGCTGGCGGTCGGCCATCGCCAGGCGCTCGGCCTGCAGCTGGCGACGCAGCGTCGCCTTGTCGCGAGTCGGTTCGAACGGGAAGCCGGGCGCGTCGTTCACTGGAGGACCTTCGGGCTGCGCCCTCCGGGCTTCGCCCTTGGGGCGGCTCGGCGGGCTGAACTGAGCAGCCTTCGTTCTGCATCGTGCGGGCGCCGCGCTTGCGGCAACCCGGCGCAGTCTCGGGGCTGCTGGGGCGGTCGTGCAGGGTCGATTGTGCCGATCGGCCCACACCGGTGCTGGTCTGCGGGCCGGCGGCAACCGGCGGATGCCAAAATCGACCGGGTCGCGCCGGCCCGGCGGGCCAACAGCGCAGCTGCCGGGCTAAGCTGCCCAGCACCATGAACAAGCGTCGTCGAACCCCGAAGTCCTGGCTGCCCCTGATCGCGCTGACGGTCGCGCTGACCGGCAGCCCGGTGCTGCGCGCGCAGAACGCCGACCATCAGGGCGTGCTCGACGCGCGCGAGGCGCTGCGCCGCGGCCAGCAGGCGCAACTGGCCGCGGCCCGCGCGGCCACGCTCGAGCACCCGCTGGCCTCCTGGGTGCAGTACTGGGAGCTGAGCAGCCGCCTCGACACCGCGCAGGCGGACGAGATCGAGGCCTTCTACACGCGCTGGGCCGGCACCTACGTCGAGGACCGGCTGCGCAACGACTGGCTGCTCGAGCTGGGCAAGCGGCGCGACTGGGACACGTTCGTGCGCGACTACCCGCGCTTCCGGATGAACGACGATCGCGAGGTGCTGTGCTACCACCTGCTGACGCAGCACCTGCAGGGCCGGGAGGTGCGCGACGCCGCGCGCAGCGCGTGGTTCGCGCAGCGCAACCTCGACGACGGCTGCCAGCTGCTGGCGCGCACGCTGTTCGACGCCGGCGTGCTCGGCGAAGCCGACGCCTGGCACAAGGCGCGCCTTGCGACCGAGCAAAACCGGCGCAGCGCCGCACGCGCAGCGGCGGAGCTGGTCGGACCGGTGGCCGGCAAGGCGGTGGACGAGCTGTTCAAGTCGCCTGCCCGCTTCCTGAAGCGCCGCGCATCGGCGAGCGGCAGCGAAGCGGCCCAGCTCGAGACGCTGGCCCTGCTGCGGCTCGCCGCCGAGGATCCGGCCGCAGCGGTCCCCGCGGTGCGCCGGTATGCACGCGAGCTGCCGCCGCCGCTGGCGGCCTACGCCTGGGCGGGGCTCGCCCGACAGGCTGCGCTGGCGCTGCTGCCCGAAGCCGCCGACCACTACCAGCACGCGTGGACGCTGCGGCTGAAGCTGACGCCCGCGCAGCGCGACCGCGCACCCTGGAGCGACGAGACCCTGGCCTGGCAGGTGCGCGCAGCGCTGCGCAGTGCGGCGTCGCCCGACGAGCGCTGGCGGCTGGTGGGCGGCGCGATCGATGCGATGAGCCCGGCCGAGCAGCGCGACGCCGCCTGGGTCTACTGGCGCGCGCGGGCGCTGCAGGGCAGAGCCAAGGCCGGGGCGGCCGGCGATGCCGACCGCCAGGTCGCCGCGCAGCTGCTCGAGTCGATCAGCAGCCAGATGAACTTCTACGGCAAGCTGGCCACCGAGGACCTGGGGCGCACGATCCGGCTGCCCGCGGCCCCGATGCCGCTGAGCAGCGACGAGCGGGCGGCCGCCGAGCGCCTGCCAGGGCTGCAGCGCGCGCTGCTGCTGATCGACATCGGTCTGCGCAACGAAGGCGTGCGCGAGTGGAACTTCACGCTGCGCGGGATGAACGACCGCGAGCTGCTCGCCGCCGCCCAGCTGGCCTGCGACCGCGAGGTGTGGGACCGCTGCATCAACACCAGCGACCGCACCCGGGCCGAAGTGGACATGGCGCAGCGCTTCCCGATGCCGTATCGCCAGCAGGTGCTCGCGCAGGCGCGCGAGATCGGCCTGGACCCGGCCTACGTCTACGGCCTGATCCGCCAGGAGTCGCGCTTCATCACCGACGCGCGCTCCAGCGCCGGCGCGTCCGGGCTGATGCAGCTGATGCCGGCGACCGCGAAGTGGACCGCGCGCAAGCTCGGCATCGACTACCGGCCCGGCATGGTTGTCGACCGCGACCTGAACCTGAAGCTGGGCACCGCGTATCTGAAGCTCGTGCTCGAAGACTTCGGCGGCTCGCAGGCGCTGGCTGCGGCTGCGTACAACGCGGGGCCCGGGCGCCCGCGCCGCTGGCGCGAAGGCGCGCTGCTCGAGGCCGCCGCCTGGGCCGAGAACATCCCGTTCAACGAGACGCGCGACTACGTGAAGAAGGTGTTGTCCAACGCCACCTACTACAGCAGCCTGATCGAAGGCCGGCCGGCGTCGCTGAAGGCGCGCCTCGGCGGGCCGGTCGGCCCGCGCGAGGCGGCGGCAGGCGCAGCCAACGAGGAGTTGCCATGACGACAGACGGATTCAGCGCAGAGCTCGCGGCCGCGACCAGACGGCTGCAGCCGGCAGCGCCGCGGCGACGATCGTCGGGGATCAACTGCCACACGAATCGGGTCGGGCGGCCAGGTGCAAGCGTGGCGAACCGCTGCATCGGGACTGCCGGACCGAAGCGGCGCAGCACGCGCCGCGGCCGATCGAGGGTCGTGAGCTGCGCGCTGGCCCGTCCGCCAGCGCGCAACCTTCAGCACGGTGTGCGGAGGATCGCCCCATGAGCGGCCCGCGGCGGATCGCGGTGCTCGGCGGCACCGGCTTCGTCGGCCGCGCGCTGTGCGAACGGCTGGTTACCCGCGGCCAGGGCGCAGCCGGCCGCATCACCGTGCCGACCCGGCGGCTGGTGAACGCGAAGGCGGTGCAGGTGCTGCCGACGGTCGAGCCGATCGCCTGCGACGTCCACGACGATGCGCAGCTCGCTGCCGCGCTGGCGGGCCAGGAGGCGGTCGTCAACCTGGTCGCGATCCTGCACGGCAGCGCCGCCGACTTCGACCGTGTGCACGTGCAGCTGCCGCAGCGGCTCGCGTCGGCCTGCGCCCGCGCCGGCGTGCAGCGGCTGGTGCACGTCAGCGCGCTCGGAGTCGCCGCCGGCGCGCCGTCGCTGTACCTGCGCAGCAAGGCCGGCGGCGAGGCCGCGGTGCGCGCCGGCGCGCTGCCGTGGACGGTGCTGCGCCCGTCGCTGATCTTCGGCGTCGAGGACCGCTCGCTGAACCTGTTCGCGAAGCTGCAGCGGGTGCTGCCGGTGATGCCGCTGGCGGCCGCCGACGCCCGCCTGCAGCCGGTGTGGGTCGAGGACGTCGCCGAGGCGATCGTGCGCTGCCTGTACTCGCCGGCGATGGCCGGTGCCGTGGTCGAATGCGCCGGGCCGAAGGTGTACACGCTGGCCGAGCTCGTTCGCGCCGCCGGCCGCATCGCCGGTTGCGAGCGGCCGGTGCTCGCGCTGCCGGGGGTGATCGCCCGGCTGCAGGCCGCGCTGATGGAGCTGGCGCCGGGTGAGCCGCTGCTGTCGCGCGACAACCTGCGGTCGCTGAGCGTGCCCAACGTCGCCAGCGGCACGCTGCCTGGCCTGGATGCGCTGGGCATCCAGGCGGCCGCCTTCGAGGCCGTCGCGCCGGAATACCTGTGCGCAAGCCAGGGCCTGCGCCGGATGAACCAGTGGCGCGCCGAGCGCGCTGCCGGCTGAGGTGATCGCCGCCGCCGCGACCCCTGGCGGCTGCGCGGCAGACAGGCACACAGGCAGCAGGGGGACGATGAAGCTGAAGCTGTACATCGGCAACCGGAACTACTCGTCCTGGTCGATGCGCGCGTGGCTGCTGATGCGCGCGCTCGGGATCGCGTTCGACGAGGTGCTGCTGCGCCTGGACTTCGGCGACGACTCGCCGTTTCGCAGGGCATTGGCGCCGGTGTCCCCGGCCGGCAAGGTTCCGGTGCTGGTGGTCGACGACTTCGCGGTGTGGGACACGCTGGCGATCGCCGAGACCCTGCACGAGCGCTTTCCCGACAAGGGCGTCTGGCCGGCCGATGTGCGGCTGCGCGCCCGTGCGCGCAGCCTGTGCAGCGAAATGCACGCTGGCTTCACGGCGCTGCGCAGCCACTGCGCGATGAACATCGAGGCCGACCTGCGCGACGTCGGCCGCCGACTATGGGCCGAGCAACTCGAGCTGCGCCGCGACGTGGCCCGCATCGACTGCATCTGGTCCGAGCCGGACGGCGGCGGCCCCTACCTGTTCGGCGCGTTCGGCGCAGCGGACGCGTTCTACGCCCCGGTGTGTGCACGCTTCATCACCTACGCGCTGCCGCTGAGCGAGCCGGCGCGCAGCTATCTGGAAAGCGTGACGGCGCTGCCCGCGTACCTGGAGTGGGCGCGCGCCGCGCGGGCGGAGCACGACTTCCTCGCGGCGCAAGAGCCCTATCGCACCGGCCGCGGTTAGATCAACGCATCCGCAGTTGGATCGAGGCATTGCCGAGCGCCGAAGCTGGAGCCGCGATGCGGCCCCACTCCATTCACAAGCGCTCTGCGGGTAAGGTCGCACATGCAAAAAGGGCAGCCGAAGCTGCCCTTTCGTCGAAGCAGGACTTCTGCCTCGTCAGACCTTGCGGCGGCGCGCCATGAAGCCCAGCGCGCCCAGGCCGGCGAGCATCAGCGCGTAGGTTTCGGGCTCGGGCACCGCGACCACGTTCATCGTGCCGGAGTACGAATGCGCGACACCATTCGAAACGCCGCTCGCCATGCCATTCACGGTCAGCATGTACGGGCCGGCCAAGCTCGACCAAGAGCCCCCGCCGAACTGGAACACGCCAGGAGCGGTCAGCGTGAGCGCGTTGCCGTTCAAGTCTGCCGACGTGAACTCGATGTGCTTTGCGCCGAGGTCAATCGTCACCAAGCTCGCACTGGCGTCCGACAGAGCCGGTGCGTTGATGAAGCTGAACGTGTCGGTGAACGCGCCGGTAGCCCAGTGCAGCGCACCGAAGAACGCGGTGCTCGACGACAAGTCGATGTTGGTGACGTTGACGTCGTCCGCGAACGCGCCAGCACAGGCGAGCGCCGCGGCGCTCGCTACAGCTAGTTTCTTGATCAGCATATGCCTACCTCCGAAGTCCTGCCCTCAGAGAGCGGCAACTCGCCACCCCCATGGGCACGCATCATAGCGATCATGCTCCCCCCGTCTACCCCCCTATTTGAGGGGCCCGACTGTAAAACTCCGTGAGCGCAATCGGTCCTCGCGGCCTGGCATCCAGCCGCGCGCCTACCCGGTACGGACGCAACGTACCGCCACGTCAGCACCTGAAATTCAATAGCTCGGTCATAAGTGTGCGCAAACTCATGCCATGCGGCAGCTGCCAAACCGGCGTCTGGCCGCCCGCTCCGGCCGGCGAGCAGGAGCAACGGCTCCTTACAGCAGCGCCCCCCGCACCCCGCGCGGGGGAGGGCGCGCCCGACGCTGCAGGTCACGGCGCTGGCGGCGCTCCCGGCCGCCGCCGTCAGGCGGACATCCTTGGCGCGCTGACGCGAGCGGCCCGGTGTCGTCGCGTGCGCTCGGCTGACCCAGCGCGGCCACCACCGCCGTGCGTACGGGATGACGCAGCGCTGCAGGCTGTTGCCGGCGTCGAACGGCGCTGATCGCATGCAGGTGGGACAGGCTCGACGCAACCGAACCGTTGCGGCTGCGCGGATGCGCCGCAACCGCAGGCGACGACAGGTTGGCCGCCTGCCGGGCTGCGACGCCGCTGCGCTCGCAGCCGACCCGCTCACGACCCACTCAAAGCCGATGGCTGCGGTCGCCTTCGCGCAGCCCGACCGGGTCGAGGTCGACGCCGCGCGCGAGCACGATCACCTTGAACAGCTCGCCCATCTCGTGCTCGGCGATCAGGCGCTGCGTGGCCACGGCCTCGGCCGGGCCGGCCGCGGCCATCAGCGCCGGCAGCCCGCAGTTGATCAGGAAGCGCGCCTGCGAGGTGTAGCCGAGCACGTCCAGCCCGGCGGCCTGCGCGACCAGCGCGATGCCGCTGAAATCGACGTGCGCGGTGATGTCCTTGCGCCCCACATCGGCCAGCGGGTCGGCGTCGACGCGGTGGCCGCGGTGGCACATCAGCGTGCCGCCGCTGCGCTGCGGATGGTAGTACTCGGCCTCGGGAAAACCGTAGTCGATGAACACGGCCACCGCGCGGCCCATGCGCTCGGCCAGCGTGCGGATGAAGGCCTGCGCCTGCGGGTGGATCTCGGTGACCGTGCCCGGCGCAAAGGGCCCGGGCGCGGGCGGTGCGAGCGCGGTCGGGCGGTCGGCCCAGGCGAAGCTGCCGTCGGCTTCGCGATCGGGCGCAGCCTCGACCACGCCGCGCTCGAGCCAGGCCGCGCCCGTCCAGTGCAGCAGCTGCACCGGCATCGCGTCCAGCACTTCGTTGCCGATGATCACGCCGTCGATGCGCTCGGGCAGCCGCGCATGCCAGCGCACGCGCGGCGCATGTGGCAGCAGCCGCGCGCGCTGGCGATCGCGCAGCTCGGCCGTCAGCTCGACGATGTGATAGGCCTGAACCGCCACCCCGCGCGCAGCTAGCGCATCGAGCAGCTGGCCAGCCAGCGCGCCCGAGCCGGCGCCGAACTCCCAGACCTCGGCCGAGCCGGCGGCCGCCAGGGCCTGCGCCACCTGCACCGCCAGTGCGCGCCCGAACAGCGCCGACATCTCGGGTGCGGTGACGAAGTCGCTGCCCGACGCCGGCATCCGGCCGAACTTGCGGCTGCCGTTGGCGTAGTAGCCCAGCCCCGGCTCGTACAGCGCCATCGCCATGAAGCGGTCGAAGGGCAACCAGCCGCCGGCCGCACGGATCGCGTCGCCGATGCGCCGCTGCAGCGCCGCCGATAATTCCGTGGCCGCACTGTCCGGCACCTCGTCGTCGCGCATCCGCGGCATTCTAGGAAGCATGGCCGAACGCCCCGTCACCGCCGAGCGCCCGGTGGCTCTGGTCACCGGGGCCGCGCGCCGCATGGGTCGCGCGATCGCGCTCGAGCTCGGCGCACACGGCTGGGACCTGGCGCTGCACTACCGGCATTCGGCCGACGCGGCGCGCGAGCTCGCGGCGCAGCTGCAGGCGCTAGGTGCGGCCGCGCAGCCGTTCGCCGCGGAGCTCGAGGACGAAGCCGCGTGCCGCGCACTCGTGCCGGCGGTGCTCGCGCACTTCGGCCGGCTGCATGCGGTGGTCAACAACGCGTCGCGCTTCGAGCACGACGACGCAGCCAGCTTCTCCTTCGCGGCGCTGGAGCGCCACGGCCGCACCAACGTCGGCGCGCCGGTGCTGCTGGCACAGGCGCTGCACGCTCACCTGGACGCGGTGGGCGGCCACGGTTGCGTGATCAATCTGCTCGACCAGAAGCTGTGGAACCCGAACCCCGACCACCTGTCGTACACGCTGTCGAAGGCGGCGCTCGAATGCGCAACCACGCTGCTGGCGCAGGCGCTGGCGCCGCGCGTGCGGGTGTGCGGCGTCGCGCCCGGGCTGACGCTGCCGTCGGGGCCGATGAGCGAAGCCGAGTTCGAACGGCTGGCTGGGATGACGCCGCTGGAACGCTCGTCGGCACCCGACGACATCGCGCGCGCGGTGCGCTTCCTGCTCGAGGCGCCGGCGATCACCGGCACCACGCTGCTGGTCGACGGCGGCCAGCACCTGTGGCCGCGGCCGCGCGACCCGTATTACCTGACGTGAAGCCCTGTCCTGCGCCGCCGGCTTGCGGCCCGAAGCGGCCGCAGGCCGCTTCGGGCCTGGCGGCCCTTTTGCACCGCTCCCCCGAGCCCCCTCCGAGAGGGGGCTCCAGTTCGATTGACGAGTCGGCCTCCCGGCCGACGGACCGTCGTACCTCCCGTGCGCCCGTCACACGCAGGCGGCTTGCGCCGGCCGCAAGGCCGGCCCGACGGTCATGCTGGAGCCCCCTCTCGGAGGGGGCTCGGGGGAGCCGTGTGTACGGGCCTCGGCCCGAAGCGGCCTGCGGCCGCTTCGGACCGACAGCGTCCGTCGGACACCAGGCGGCGCAAGCCGCGCAGCGCGTGCTGGAGCCGCTGACATGCCCGGCGTAGCCGCGCGCTCGGGATCGCGCCGCCGGCGCGCGATGAACGAGATCAACATGGTGCCGTTCATCGACGTGATGCTGGTGCTGCTGATCATCTTCATGGTCACCGCACCGCTGATCACCACCGGCGTGGTCGACGTGCCCACCGTCGGCCGCGCGCAGCAGCGCCCGCCGCACGTGGTCGAGCTGATGATCGGCACCGACGAGCGCATCAAGCTGCGGCTGGACCAGGGCGAAGCCAGGCCGGTGACGCTGGCGCAGCTGGTCGCGCGCGTGAAGCAGGCGCAGGACGGCAACGCCGAGGTGCCGGTGGTGATCAGCGCCGACCGCAGCGTCAAGTACGAGGCCGTGGTGAAGGTGATGGACCTGCTGCAGCGCGCCGGCGTGCCCCGGGTCGGGCTGGCGGTGCGCCAGGGGGCCTGAGGTGGGCGCGCCGGGCCGCGGCCGTGCGCCGATCACCGCAGACGCGGCGCGCGGGACCGGACGATGAGCGCCGCCGCCGGCACCGTGCGCGCGGCCGGCGCGGCGCGCAGCCTGCGCCCGCCAACACCGCCCGGGCTCGGCCGCGGCGCGCTGCTGTCGCTGCTCGCCCACGCGCTGCTGCTGGCGGCACTGGCGTTCGCGGTGAACTGGCGCAGCCACGCACCGCAAGCGGTCAGCGCCGAGCTGTGGGCGGCGGTGCCGCAGGCTGCCGCCCCGCGCGAAGTCCCGCCGCCTGCGCCACCGCCCGCGCCGGCACCCGCGCCCCCGCCGGCGCCGGTGGCGAAGACCGCAGCGCCGCCCGCACCGCCGCCCGCCACCCAAGCCAGCGCCGAGCGCGACGCGCAGATCGCGATCGAGCAGGCCCGCAAGCGCGAGCAGCAGCAGCGCGAGCAGGCCGAGCGCGACCGGCTGGCGCGGGAGCAAGCCGAGCGGGAGAAAGCCGAGCGGGAGAAAGCCGAGCGGGACAAGGCCGAACGGGTGAAGGCCGAACGCGAGCAGGCCGCACGGGACAAGGCGGAGCGCGAGGAGGCGGCGCGCGAGAAGGCAGCGCGGGACAAAGCGCAGCGCGACCAGGCCGCGCGCGAGCAAGCCGCACGGGACAAGGCAGCGCAACAGAAGGCCGCTCAGGAGCAGGCGGCGCGCGAGCAGGCCGAGCGCGAAGCGCAGGCCAAGGCCGAGGCCCAGCGGCTCGAGCAGCAGCGCCAGCGCAACCTCGAACGCATGCTCGGCCAGGCGGGGGTCGCCGGCGCGACCGGCGCGGCCGGGGCCACCGGCAGCGCGCAGCGCGACGCCGGCCCGTCGGCCAGCTACGCAGGCAAGCTGATCGCGCGGGTCAAGCCGAACATCGTGCTGACCGATCCGGTGAGCGGCCAGCCGGCCGCAGTGGTCGAGGTGCGCGCCGCGCCCGGCGGCACGATCCTCAGCCGCCGGCTGGTCAAGAGCAGCGGCAACCAGGTCTGGGACGACGCGGTGCTGCGCGCGATCGACCGCACCGCCGAGCTGCCGCGCGACACCGACGGCCGGGTGCCGCCGGTGGTGATCATCACTTTTACCCCCTGAGCGACGCGCGCGGCGCGGGCGCCGTGCGCCGGCCGCGAGCAGCCGGCGGGAGCGGCGCTGCAGCGCTGTCTGCGTGGCCTTGCGCAGCAGGGTCGCAGAAGCCGTGTTCGGCACGGCCTGCAGCACCGATCGCAGCACCACGCGCAGCACCACCCACGGCACCGCCCGGCAGATCAGCAGCGCCCGGTCACTGCGGTCGCGCCAGCCAGGCTGCGCGCGGCGCCGGGCAGCCGGCCGCAGGGCAGCGCCACATCCCGTCGTCGCGGCGGCGCGCAACCGGCTCGGGCGCAGCCCTTCGCCGCGGCCGGTGTGCGCGCTGCAGGCAGAATCGCCGCAGCAGCCCGACGCCGCGCCCGCAGCTCGACCGCAGGCGCGCACCGCCGGCCGCGACGAGCCCGCGCATGCAGCACCCCACCCGCCATGGCTGACCCGACGCCGCTGCAGCCGCCGGCGCGGCTGCTGCTGGCCACCGACCTGAGCGTGCGCTGCGACCGCGCGCTGGACCGCGCGGTGCAGCTGGCCGGCGAGTGGCACACCGCGCTGGACATCGTCACCGTGGTCGAGCCCAGCGCCCAGCCCGACCCGCTGGCGGTGCTGAGCTGGCCGCCGGTGGACGACACCGCCAGCCGGCTGCGCCTGGCGCAGCACCAGCTCGAGCGCGACCTGCAGGGGTTGACGCTGCCGGCGCGGCTGCACGTCGCCTATGGCAGCGCGGCGGTGGCGATCGGCGGCGCCGCGGCCGAGCTCGACAGCGACCTGATCGTCGTCGGCCTGGCGCAGAAGGAGTCGCTCGGCCGCCTGCTGCTGGGCTCGACGGTCGAGCAGCTGGTGCGCAGCGTGCCGCAGCCGGTGCTGGTGGTGCGCAACCGCGTGCACGACGCCTACCGCAGCGTGCTGGTCGCGACCGACTTCTCGGCGACCTCGCGCCACGCGCTGCAGACCGCAGCCGCCCTGTTTCCCGCGCACGAGCTGATCCTGTACCACGCGTACACGCTGCCCTACGCGAGCCTGGCCGACCAGCCGCTGGTGCACGAGGCGGCGCGCCGCGCGATCGAGGACCGCGACGCCGCCGCGTTCCTGGCCGACTGCGCGCTGACCGATGAGGTGCGCGCGCGGCTGCGCTTCGTGCTCGAGGGCAAGGGGCTGGAGATGGCGCTGGGCCGCTACGTGCGCGACCACGACATCGACCTGGTGGTGCTGGGCACGCAGGGTCGCACCGGCCTGATGAACCTGCTGCTGGGCAGCACCGCCGCGCGGCTGCTGGGCTGGCTCGCCTGCGACACGCTGATCGTGCGCCAGCCGCGCGACGACAGCTGAGCAGCGCCTGCAGATGGACGCCACGCCGCTGCTGCCGCTGATCCTCGCGCTGCCGCTGGCCGGTGCCGCCGGCGCCGCGCTGATGCGCGCCAACGCGCGCAACGCCGAGGCCTGGCTCGCCGGCGGCTGCGCGCTGGCGGCCTTCGCGGCGCTGCTGGCCTGCGCGCCGCAGGTCGCGCGCGGGCAGACGCTGCGGCTGGCCTTCGACTGGCTGCCGGCGCTCGGGCTGCAGTTCGCGCTGCGGCTGGACGGCTTCGCGTGGATGCTCGCGCTGATCGTCACCGGCATCGGCTTCCTGGTGGTGCTGTACGCGCGCTACTACCTGTCGCCGGCCGATCCGGTGCCGCGCTTCTTCGCGTTCTTCCTCGCGTTCATGGCGAGCATGCTGGGCGTGGTGCTGGCCGGCAACCTGATCCAGCTGGTGGTGTTCTGGGAGCTGACCAGCCTGTTCTCGTTCCTGCTGATCGGCTACTGGCACCACGCCCAAGCGGCGCGCGAAGGCGCGCGCATGGCGCTGATCGTCACCGCCACCGGCGGGCTGGCGCTGTTCGCCGGGGTGCTGCTGATCGGCCGCATCGTCGGCAGCTACGACCTGGACCGGGTGCTCGCCGCCGGCGACCTGGTGCGCGCCGATCCGCTGCCCCTGCTGGCGCTGCTGCTGGTGGTGCTGGGCGCGCTGACCAAGAGCGCGCAGTTCCCGTTCCACTTCTGGCTGCCGCACGCGATGGCGGCGCCGACGCCGGTGTCGGCCTACCTGCACTCGGCGGCGATGGTCAAGCTCGGCGTGATCCTGCTCGCGCGGCTGTGGCCGGTGCTGTCGGGCACCGACGCGTGGATGCTCACGGTCGGGCTGGCCGGGCTCGTGACCTTCGTGCTCGGCGCCTTCGCCGCGATCTTCCAGCACGACCTGAAGGGCCTGCTCGCCTACTCGACGATCAGCCACCTCGGGCTGATCACCGTGCTGCTGGGGCTGAACAGCCCGTTGGCGCTGGTGGCGGCGATCTTCCACCTGATGAACCACGCGACCTTCAAGGCGTCGCTGTTCATGGCCGCCGGCGCGATCGACCACGAGACCGGCACCCGCGACATCCGCCGGCTGTCGGGCCTGGTGCACTGCATGCCGATCACCGCGACTGCGGCGATGGTCGCGGCCGCGGCGATGGCCGGCGTGCCGCTGCTCAACGGCTTCCTGTCCAAGGAGATGT
>CAZKCJ010000024.1:0-16375 GCA_964550885.1 uncultured Rubrivivax sp.
GCTTCGGCCCGATCGTTGCGGCCGCCGCTGGCGAGCGCGCGGCCAGCCGCGCGGCCAGCGCCTGCAGCCGCTCGGGCGGGAACGCCTGCACCGCGGCCAGCCGCGCCAGCACCGCGCGCGCCACCAGCAGCGGGTCGAGCTCGCCGTGCTCGGGCAGCAGCTCGGCGCCGTCGGGCGTGCGCTTGCCGCTGAGCCGCGGCCGCAGCCCGGCCGGCCACGGGTACGCGAGCTGCGCCAGCTGCGGCTCGATCACCGCACGCTTTTCCTCGACCACGCAGACCTCGGCGAAGCCGCGCGCGAACTCGGCGTTGGCCCGGTCCTCCAGCGGCCACACCAGCGCGATCCGGCGCAGCCCGACGCCGTGGCGCGCGAGTTCGTCGGCCTGCAGCCCGAGCAGCGCGAAGGCCTCGCGCAGGTCGCCCCAGGCCTTGCCGGCGGCGACGAAGCCGATCAGCCGGCGGCCCTCGGGCATCACCACGCTGCGGTCCAGGCCGTTGGCGCGCGCGAACGCCCGCGCCGCCGGCAGCCGATAGCGCAGCGTGCGCTCGTCCTGCGCCCAGCGGTCGTCGGGCACGCGGCAGTTCAGGCCGCCCGGCGGCAGCTCGAAGTCGGCGGGCAGCCGCAGCGGCGCGTGGCCGCCGAGAGCGACCGAGCGCGTGCTCTCGACGACGTCGGCGACCAGCTTGAAGCCGACCCACAGTCCGCAGTAGCGCGACAGCGCGAAGCCGGCCAGCCCAAGCGCGAGCAGGTCGGCCACGTCGGCCGGGTACAGCACCGGCGCCATCGCCGCGATGAAGGCCTGCTCGCCCTGGTTGGCGATCGTCGACGACGCCGCCGCCGGGTCGTCGCCGGTGGCGGCGAGCACGCCGCCCAGCGCCGCGGTGCCCTCCTGGTTCGCGTGCTTGAGCACGTCGCCGATGCGGTCCAGCCCCGGGTTCTTCCCGTACCACAACGCGAACACGCCGGCGTGGCGCGCGCCGCCGAAGCGGTGCAGCTGCTGCGTGCCCCACACCGCGGTCGCCGCCAGCTCCTCGTTCAGCCCCGGCTCGAAGCGGATGCCGTCGCGCTGCAGCGCCGCGCGCTCGCGCCACAGCGCGAAGTCGACGCCGCCCAGCGGCGAGCCGCGGTAGCCCGACACGAAGCCGGCGGTGTCGAGCCCGGCGGCGCGATCCAGCGCGCGCTGCGCGCGCAGCAGCTCGACCAGCGCCTCGGTCCCCGACAGCAGCCGGCGCTCGGGCGGCAGCGCGCTCACCGCGCCGCCGCCTCGACGAACGCGCGCTCGGCGGCGTCGAGGTAGGCCTTCATGCCGCGCCGCACCGCGCGCCGGTCGCCGGCGGCGAAGGCCGCGTGCAGCGCCTCCAGGCCGGCCAGCGCCGTGCGCTGCACCGCCGGGTCGGCCAGCGTCGTCACCCGCACGAACTGCGCGTGGTCGACGAAGCGCAGCACCACCTGCACCAGCCGCGGGTTGGCCACGCAGCGCATCCAGGCGGCGCGAAAGTCGATGTTCGCGGCGATCATTTCGCGCGTGTCGCGCGTGCGGGCGGCGCGGCGCGCGCGCGCCAGCGCCGCATCCAGGCCTGCGCGCGCCGCCGCGTCGAGCCCGCCGGCCGCGCTGGCCGCCGCCTCGGGCTCGAGCAGCCGGCGCACCTCGAACAGGTGGCGCACGTCGTCGACCTCCAGCGTCGGCACCACGAAGCCGCGGGTCGTGCGCCGCAGGTAGCCCTCGTTGACCAGCCGCAGCAGCGCCTCGCGCGCCGGCATCCGCGAGGTGCCGTAGGCCTTCGCGATGTCCAGGTCGAGCAGCCGCTCGTCGACGCCGACGCGGCCATCCTGCAGCCGCGCGCGCAGGTCGGCGTGGATGCGCTCGCTCAGGCTCTGCGCGCGGCCCAGCGAGGGGATCGAACGGACGGCGGGACTGGTGGCGGCCAACGCGGGCGACTCCGGCTTGCGAATTCTGAATACAGAATATACATTTGCGCCGCCCGCCGGTAAACCGGCCCTCGCAACCGCCCCGCCGCGGCGCGCGCCGCGCCCCCGGCCCCGCCCCCGAAGGAGAGCACCCCATGGTCGTCGCCCGCCGTACCCTGCTCGCCGGCGCCAGCGCGCTGCCGCTGGCCGCCTACGCGCCGCGCGCCGCCGCGCAGGAGCTCACGCTGAACGCGGTGCACTTCACGCCGGCGCAGGTCAGCTACGCGCGCAGCTTCCTCGCGTTCGTCGACAAGCTGAACCAGCGCGGCAAGGGCGTGGTCCAGATCCGCGTGCGCGGCGGCCCCGAGGTGATCCCCTTCACCCAGCTCGGCGAGGCGGTGAAGAACGGCGTGATCGACATGGCCAACGTGCCGGCCGGGCCGATGCTCAACATCGTGCCCGAGGGCGAGGTCTTCTCGGCCACCAGCCGCACGCCCTGGGAGCTGCGCGCCAACGGCGGTTTCCAGCTGATCAACGAGATCTTCGTGAAGAAGGCCAACGTGCAGGTGCTGGCGCACGTCGACAGCGGCGCCGGCTTCCACGTGTTCACGGTCGACGCGCCGCTGCGCACCGCCGACGGCGGGGTCGACTTCTCCAAGCTGAAGATCCGCAGCGCGGCGCTGTACCGCGAGTTCCTCGAGAGCCTGGGCGCCGGCGTGGTGGTGCAGCCGCCGGGCGAGGCCTACACCTCGCTCGAGCGCGGGCTGGTCAACGCCAACTGCTACACGATCCTCGGCTACCACAACTTCGGCTGGCAGAAGTTCACCCGCTTCCGGATCGACCCGAGCTTCTTCCAGACCGACGTGCTGATCCTGGTCAACCAGGCTGCGTGGAACCGGCTGAGCCCGCAGGCGCGCCAGATCGTGCAGGAGGTCGCGATCGAGCACGAGCGCGCCAGCCACGAGGCCAACCTGGCCGACACGCGCAAGCAGGGCCAGCAGCTGATCGACGAAGGCATGAGGGTCGTCGAGCTCGAGGGCGCCGCCCGCGCCGCCTACCTGGACAAGGCCGAGCGGGTCAGCTGGGAGCGGCTGGCCAAGCGCGACCCGTCGCGGCTGACCGAGCTGCGCGCGAAGTTCGGCTGAGCCGCGGCCGCCGACCCCGCACCGGCTTCGCAGGCTGCCGCCGCGTGACGCAGCTGTTCGCCTGGTCGCAGCGCATCGGCTGGCTGCTCGCGCGGCTGTCGATGCTGCTGCTCGGGCTGATCGTGCTGCTGGTGTCGGCCGACGTGCTGATGCGCAACCTCGGCCACTCGCTGGTCTGGAGCGCGTCGCTGGTCGAGTACCTGCTGGTCTACGCGACCTTCCTGCCGATGCCGGCGCTGGTGCGCGCCAAGGCGCACGTCTGCGCCGACTTCGCGCGCCGCGCGCTGCCCGCCGGGCTGCGCGCGCTGATCGAGCGCGCGGTGTACGCGCTGTGCGTGGCGATCTGCGTGTACCTGGGCACGGTCGCCGGCGCCAGCCTGGTCGAGACCGCGCGCAGCGGCGCGTTCGAGATGCGCACCTTCGACATGCCGCGCTGGCTGATCTACCTGCCGATGGTGGTCGGCCTGTGGCTGTCGGCGCTGGAGTTCCTGCGCTACCTGCTCGGCGCGGACTCGCTGTACGACACCGACCCGACCCAGCTGGAAGGCTTCTGAGCATGCAGTGGTACACGGCGCTGGCGACGATGATCGGCCTGCTGCTGGTGCTGATGGGGGTGGGCACGCCGGTGGCGATCGCGTTCTTCGCGACCAACATCGTCGGCATCTTCCTGTTCATGGGCGGGTCGGCGGCGATCACGCAGATGGTCACCAACTTCGGCGACGCGGTGTCGGTGTACGCGCTCACGCCGATGCCGCTGTTCCTGATCATGGGCAGCCTGTTCTTCCGCTCGGGGCTGGGCGAGAACGTGTTCCGCGCGATCGACATGTGCATCGGCAACCTGCGCGCGCGCCTGTCGTACCTGACGGTGCTCGCCGGCGCGGTGTTCGCGTCGCTGTCCGGGTCGAGCCTGGCCAACACCGGGATGATGGGCTCGACGATGGTGCCGACCATGCTCGAGCGCGGCTATAAGCCGCACATGGCCTTCGGCCCGGTGCTGGGTGCCGGCTCGCTGGCGGTGATCATCCCGCCGTCGGCGCTGGCGGTGCTGCTGGGCTCGCTCGCGCAGATCGACGTCGGCGCGCTGCTGATCGCCGGGGTGGTACCCGGCCTGCTGCTGACCGCGATGTTCATCGGGCTGATCTTCGCGCAGGGGCGGCTCGATCCCGACGCCGCGCCGCAGTACCGGGTCGAGCGCCACAGCACCCGCGCCAAGCTCGCGGCGGTGCTGGTCAACGTGGTGCCGATGTCGGTGATCGTGTTCCTGGTGGTCGGCACGATCATCCTGGGGATCGCGTCGCCGACTGAATCGGCGGCGCTGGGCTGCCTGGGCGTGGCCGGCCTGATGCTGGCCTACCGGCGCTTCTCGTGGGCGCTGATCTGGCGCCCGCTCGAGGACGCGATGAAGGTCACTGGCATGACCTTCCTGATCATCGCCGCGTCGACCACCTTCGCGCAGGTGGTCGCGTTCTCGGGCGCGTCCAACGGCTTCGTGCAGTGGCTGCTCGGCTTCGGCGCGTCGCCGATGATGCTGCTGACGCTGATGGTCTGCGTGATCCTGGTGCTCGGCATGTTCATGGAGCAGCTGTCGATGATGCTGATCACGCTGCCGATCTTCATGCCGATCGCCGCGTCGCTGGGCTTCGACCCGGTCTGGTTTGGCATGCTGCTGCTGCTGTCCTACGAGATCGGCTTCACCACGCCGCCCTTCGGGCTGCTGCTGTTCGTGATGATCGGGGTCGGCCCGCGCGGCACCACGCTGGGCACCGTCGCCCGCGCCGCGCTGCCCTACGTGCTGTGCACGCTGGGCTTGATCGCGCTGGTCGCAGCCTTCCCGCCGATCGCGCTGTGGCTGCCGGGGCTGAAGTGACCGGCCGGCGCGCGCGCGGGTGCGCGCGCCGCGCTGGCGGCGCGGCCTGCGCTCACAGCACCTTGCCCGGGTTCAGGATGCCCTTCGGGTCGAGCGCGCGCTTCAGCGTGCGCATCAGCTCGAGCTCGGTCGCGCTGCGCGACAGGCCCAGCCAGGCCTTCTTGGCCAGGCCGATGCCGTGCTCGGCCGAGACCGAGCCGCCGATCGCGGCCAGCGGCCGGTAGACCAGCGCCTCGACCACCGGCTTGGCGGCTTCGTGCTGCTCGGCCGGCACCTGCACCGCCAGGTGCAGGTTGCCGTCGCCGAGGTGGCCGAAGGTGAACAGCCGGTGGGATGCGACCGCGTCGTCGAGCGCGCGCTGCAGCTGCGCCAGGTAGGCCGGCATCGCCGCCAGCGGCAGCGACACGTCGAAGCCGATCGGCGTGCCGCCGGTGTACAGCTGCGCGGTGTCGTCGCGCAGCGCCCACAGCGCGCGCCGCTCGGCCACGGACTTCGCGATCGCCGCATCGACGATCAGCTCGGCGCCGAAGGCCGCCTCCAGCGCCGCCTGGAAGCGCTCGGCGTCGCGCTCGACCTCGGCGCCCTGGCTCTCGAGCAGCACGTACAGCGGGTGCTGCTGCGACAGCGGCGGCTGGCCCCTTGCCGGTGGCGTGGTCACCAGCCGGTAGAACGACTGCCACATCACCTCGAAGGCCGACAGCGCGCCGCCCAGCGACCGGTCCATGTGCCCGAGCAGCCGCGGGATGTCGTCGAACCCGCGCACCGCGACCAGCGCCACGTCCTGCGAGCGCGGCTGCTCGCGCAGCCGCAGCACCAGCCGGGTGATCACGCCGAGCGTGCCCTCCGAACCGATGAACAGCTGCTTCAGGTCGTAGCCGGCGTTGTTCTTCACCAGCCGGTTCAGCGCCGGCACGACGGTGCCGTCGGCCAGCACCGCCTCCAGCCCGAGCACCTGGTCGCGGGTCATGCCGTAGCGGATCACGCGGTTGCCGCCGGCGTTGGTCGCGGCGTTGCCGCCCAGCGTCGCCGAGCCGCGCGCGCCCAGGTCCAGCGGGAAGCTCAGGCCCTGCGCGTCGACCGCCTCCTGCAGCGTCTGCAGCACCACGCCGGCCTGCACGGTGGCGGTGCGCTGCACCGGGTCGATCGACTCGATCGCGTTCATCCGCTCCAGCGACAGGATCAGCTCGTCGGGCGCGGCGTCGGCGCCGCCGACCAGCCCCGACAGGCCGCCGTGCGTGACCACCGCGACGCCGCGTGCGTGGCAGCAGCGCAGCACCGCCGCGACTTCGGCGGTGTCGCGCGGCCGCACCAGCGCGCGCGCCCGCAGCCGGTCGCCGCGCATGCTGCCGGCCGCGCGTTGCGCGACCGCGTCGGCGTCGAGCACGCCGGCGTCGCCGACGATCGCGCGCAGTTCGTCGAGCAGGTTCATTCTTGTCTCCTCGGTGCTGCGGCCGCCGGCGCCGCGTCGAAGCCGGCCACCGGCGTCAGCCGCACCAGCGCCGCGGCCTGCGACGGCGGCCCGTGCAGCCAGGCGTCGACGTCCGCCGCCTCGATCGCGACCACCGAGCGCTTGTCCTGCGCGTCGGCGGGCAGCTTCGGGTCGGGCTTGTGCATGCGGCGCAGCAGCGGGTGGGCGTCGGCGTTGAGCGTGAGCATCGTGTAGCTCTCGACCAGCTCGCCGGTCGCGCGGTCGGTCCAGGTGTTCCACAGCCCGGCCAGCGCCCACGGCGCGCCGTCGGCGCGGCGGAAGCTCCACCAGACGTTGCGGCCGCTCTCCCAGCAGGGCTCGTCGAAGCTCCAGGCCGGGATGAGGCAGCGCTGGCCGCGCCGCCACGGGTCGCGGTACGAGGGCTTGCGCTCCAGCTCCTCGAAGCGCGCGTTGTTGGTCGAGTAGGCCGGCGTCGCCGTCTTCGCGAACCAGGGCAGCAGCCCCCAGCGGCCGACCACCAGCTCACGTCCGCCGCCGGCCGCGCGCACGAAGGCGCCGGGCGCGCGCGGGAACACCGGCCCGCCGCGCCACGGGCTGCGCGCGCCCGCGTGCCAGTAGCGCTCGATCTCGTCGGCCGCCGGCGACACGTAGCGGTTGCACATCCGGCCACTCTACCCGGGTCGCACGCGGCGCTGCGGCGCGGGCGTGGGCCACGAGGCCTGGCGCTGCGCCAGCACGGTGCTCGGCTTGCACCACGACCGCACGCCGCGCTGCGACCAGGCGGCGGCCAGGCGCGCCTGGCAGCGCGCGCCCGCGCTCCTGCACCACTGGCTCGACAGCCGAGCCGGCAGCGGCGCGGCGTGCACCCACGCGCGATCCGCCCGGGCCGCGGCGCTCAACCCGCCTCGACCACCAGCCGCGGGTCGAAGGCCGCGTTCTCGGGGCGGCCGCGGCCGCGCGGCGCGTAGCCGCGCGGGTTGCACAGCACGCGGCAGCGGCCGACGCGATAGTCGTGGCTGCTGTGGGTGTGGCCGTGCACCCACAGCTGCGGCACTTCGAAGAAGGCCGGCGGCAGCTCGTTCAGGTACGCGGTCGACACCCAGTTGGCCGCGTAGCGCGGCGCGAGCGAGCCGCGGTGAGGCGCGTGGTGGGTGACGACCACGGTCGCACCCGCGTGCGGCTGCGCCAGCGCCGCCGCCAGCCACGCGCGCTGGCGCTGGTGCAGCGCGAGCGTGTCCTCGGGCTGCAGCCGGCGCAGCGCCGTGCTGCCGTCGTCGCCCGGCGCGCGCAGCGCGATCGCGCGGTAGTCGGCCATCAGCTGCCGCGCGGTGTCGAGGCCGCGCTGGCGGTCGACCTGCGGCGCGGCCGGCGTGTCGATCGGCAGCATGAAGTCGGTCCACAGCGTGCTGCCGAGAAACCGCACGCCGCCGATCAGCGCCTCGCCCTCGTCGAGCAGGCGCAGCGGCGGCGCGCCGCCATCAGCGGCCACCGCGCGCAGCGCCGCCGCGCGCGCGTGGAACTCGGCGTCGTAGTACTCGTGGTTGCCCGGCACCAGCAGCACTGCGGCGGCGCGCCGCAGCACGCTCGAAGCGCGCACCCACGCGGCCAGCGCATCGGGGCGGCAGTCGATGTCGCCGGCCAGGATCGCGACGTCGAAGGCACCCGGGTCGGGCAGCTCGAGCGGCCCGATCTCCAGGTGCAGGTCCGACAGCACCAGCAGCCGCAGCGTCATGCGCGCTCCGGCGCGGTGGGCGCGGCGAGCTCGCCGATCGCGCTGGCCGTGCCGCTCCTGCTGGATGCGGCGTTCCTGCAAGGCGCTGCGGCCCGCATGGGCGCGGCGTTCCTGTTGCGCGCGGCGTACATCGTGGACGCGGCGATCCTGCTGGCCACAGCGCCTGCGGTCGTCGACCGCGGCGCGGCCGACGGAACAGCGCGGCCGCGCGCCGGCAGCCTGCAGCCGCGCCGCGTCGAAAGCGTCATCCGGTCCATTGCAGCCAGCATAGCGGGCACCGCTTCGTGCGGTTGCGGCTGCAGCCATGCAGCCATCCACCGGCCCTGGGTGACCACCGCCGCGCACGCGGCCGCAAGGCCACCGGCCCGATCGCCAGCATCGCCGCCCTCACAGCTGGAACCCCACCCACAGCACCATGCCCTCGAGCAGGTCGCGGCCGAAGCTCGGCGGCTGCACCTGCAGCCGCTGCGCGGCTTCGCGCTCGCGCTCGAACCAGTGCTCGAAGCGGCCGACGTCGCCCGCGTCGTGGAAGGCGATCATCAGCTCGTAGTTCAGGAACAGGCTGCGGCCGTCCAGGTTGGCCGAGCCGGCCAGCGCCAGCTGGTCGTCGACCACCGCCAGCTTCGCGTGCAGCATCCGCGGCGCCAGCCAGATGCGCACCCCGGCCTGATCGAGCGCGCGCAGCGGCCGGCCGCGCGCGATGTCCGACAGCCGGTGGTTGGAGCGCGCGGGCAGCAGCAGGTCGACGACCACGCCGCGCCGTGCCGCCAGCTGCAGCGCCAGCACCAGCGCCGCGTCGGGCACAAAGTACGGCGTGACCAGCGCGATCCGCCGCCGCGCCTGGTAGGCGGCGGTCAGCAGCAGCGCGTAGACGGTGTCGTCGATCTGGTCCGGCCCCGACGCCACCAGCTGCGCGCCGTGCACCCGCCCGTCGGGCCCGATGCCGCTGGGCGGCACCGGCAGCGGCGGCGCGACCTGGCGCTCGGTGTTGGCGAAGGCCCAGTCGCGCTCGAACAGCGCCGCCGCCTGCAGCACCAGCGGGCCGGCCAGGTCGAAGCTCAGGTCGCCCCAGGCGGCCTTGCCCGGCTCGCCCTCGAAGTACTCGGACGCGAGGTTGCGGCCGCCGCACAGCAGCCGGCACTCCGGGTACGCGGCGTCGACCACGATCGTCTTGCGGTGGTTGCGCAGGTTGGTGCGCCCCTTCAGCGGCGAGTGCAGCGGCGGCACGAACAGCGCGACCTGCACGCCCGCGGCCTTCAGCTCCGCCAGCGCCGGCTTGCCGGCCATCAGGTTGCCCAGGCCGTCGAGCAGCAGGCGCACGCGCACGCCGCCGCGCGCCCGGGCCGCGAGTCGCTCGCTCACCGCGCGGCCGAGGGCGTCGGCGCCGAGCATGAAGGTGCACACGTCCAGCGTGTGCTGCGCGGCGTCGAGCGTGCGCCACAGCGCCGCCAGCGCCTCGCTGCCGTCGGCGTGGATGCGCAGCTGCGCATAAGGCGCCGGCGCCGGCTGACCGAGCGCGTGGATCGTCTGCAGCGCCCAGGGCCCGCCGCCGCTGGCCGCCGGCATCCGCTGGCCGCGCGCCGAACGCGGCCGCGCGAGCTTGCGCGAGCCGAAGGCCAGGAACACCGGCACCGCCAGGTACGGCAGCAGCACGATGAACAGCACCCAGGCGATCGCCGCAGTCGGGTGCCGGCGCTGCTCGAGCAGGTGCGCGGCGACCACGTACACCAGCAAGCCGAAGACCACCGCGAGGCCGTGGTACGAGGCGGGGTGGTCGAACAGGTCCATGCGCGGCGCGCGAGCATAGCCTGCCGCCGGCCGACCCTCGCGACCGCCCCTCTCGACCGCCACGCGCGACCGACCCTCGCGACCGCTCCTCGCGACCGCTCCTCGCAACCGCTCCTCGCAACCGCTCCTCGCAACCCCGCCGCGCGGGCCGCAGCCTTGCGCGCCCGCGCGGCGCCGGCGCGGACGCAGCGGTGCACCACGCCCGCCCAGCGCGGCGCGGGCACTACGCTCGGCCAGCCGGCGTCGGCTACGCAGCGCGCCGCCGCGCGCGCGTTCGCGCCTGCAGTGGGGAATTTGCACGCTCGGCCTACTGGGCCGCGCGCGCGCGCTTCGGGACAATTCAGGCATGAACCACAGGCCTCGGCCGCACCGCTGGGACGACGACATCCGCGACACGCGCACGCGCGAATCGCGGCTGGACCCGGCGTCGGGTTGGCAGCGCAGCGGCAACTCGACCTTCGAGGAGCCCAGCCGCGGGCGCGCCGGCGCGGCCGCAGCGCGGTCCACGCGCCGCAGCCTCGCCTGGATGGTGGCCGGCATCGGCGCCGCGCTGGTCGCCGCCGCGGTCGCGCTGTGGTTCGCGTCGCCGTGGCGCCCTGGCTGAGAGCTTGTGAAGATTTGGGTTAACCCCGACAGCTGCGTGCGAGTTTGGACGTTGAAGTGGCATGAGACACCGAGACGGCTGATCCGACGCCGAGCGAAGGGCAAGACCTCTTCGGCGCCAAGCCTGTGGCGGGCGTGGTGGGCGACAAACCTGCGGCTGCGGGGAGCGTGGCGACGGCGCGGGTGATCATGCCCGACCGCACGCAGATCGAACTGCGCCCGATGGATTCGGAGTCGCTGCTGCCCGAAGGGCACAGGGCGCGGCTGGTGTGGACGTGGGTGCAGCGGCAAGACTTAAGCGCGATGTACGCGGCGATCAAGGTGCGCCAAGGTGGAGAGTGGGCCGCAGCGCGATTGCGCCGCAGATCCTGCTGGGCCTGTGGCGGTACGCCACGCTGCAGGGCGTGGGCAGCGCCCGGCAGTTGTCGCGCCTGGTGTTCGAGCACGATGCGTACCGCTGGATGAGCGGGGGCGTGCAGTTCAACCACCACAGCCTGTCGGACTTCCCAGTGGCGCATGGTGAGGCGCTGGACGAGCGGCTGAGCACGAGCCTGGCCGCGTTGATGAGCGCCGGGGCGGTCAAGCTGGAGTGCGTGGCGCAGGCTGGCGTGCGGGTTCGGGCCAACGCCGGGGCGGCATCGTTTCGGCGCCGGGCCTGCTGCAAGACAACTTGCAGCAGGCGTGCGAGCGGGTGCGCGAACTCAAGGCGCAGCTCGATGCCGACCCGGCGCGGGACAGCCGGCGCAAGGCCGCGGCCCAGCAGCGCGCGCGCGCGAGATGCAACAGCGGCTGCAAAGCGCGCTGGATCGACTTCCCGAGCTCGAGGCGATCAAGCGGCGCAATGGCAGCAAGTGCGACGCCAGAGTGTCGAGCACCGATGCCGATGCGAGCGTGATGAAGATGGCCGACGGGGGCTTTCGCCCGGCGTACAACGCGCAGTCCGCCAGCGACTGCGCAAGCCAGCTCATCGTGGGCGTGCAGGTCGCCACCAGCGGCTCGGACATGGCGCAGCTGGCGCCGATGGCCAAGCAGATCGAGCAGCGCCTGGGCGCAGCGCCCGAGAAGATGCTGGTCGATGGGGGCTTTCCTGCGCACGAGCAGATCGACGCGGTGGCCCACAAGACCGAGGTCTACGCGCCGGTGCCCGAAGCGCCAGCGAACAAAGACGAACAGGGCAACGAAGTCCAGCAGGACAAGCAGGACAAGCACCAGCCCAAGCCCGACGACGGTGCAGGTGCAGACGGCAAACGGGCCAGCCGTTGATCGCGGCTGGCCCGTTGCGTTGCTTGGTCGGGACGGCGGGATTCGAACTCGCGACCCCTTGCACCCCATGCAAGTGCGCTACCAGGCTGCGCTACGCCCCGAATGACGCGCGAATTATAGGTGGCGACCTCCGGCCGGCAGCCCTGCTCAGCCGCTGAGCAGCGCGCGGATCGACAGCAGCTCGTCGCGCAGGTCCTGCAGCGTGTACTCGTGCACCTCGGGCTGCGCGATCGCTTCGGGCGGCTCGACCGCGTCGGGTTCGGCCGGCTGCGCTGGTGCTGTCTGATCGGCGGGCGGCGCCGGTGGCGGCTCGCCGTCCGGCGGATGCACCGCCGGACGGGTGCGGCTGCCGGCGCGGTCGGCGCGGCCCTCCTGCGCGAGGTCGCCGAGCCGGTTGCGCGCGCCGCTGATCGTGAAGCCCTGGTCGTACAGCAGCTCGCGGATCCGGCGGATCAGCAGCACCTCGTGGTGCTGGTAGTAGCGCCGGTTGCCGCGGCGCTTCATCGGCTTGAGCTGCGCGAACTCGCTCTCCCAGTAGCGCAGCACATAGGGCTTGACGCCGCACAGCTCGCTGACCTCACCGATCGTGAAGTACCGTTTGGCGGGGATCGGCGGGAGCGCTTTCTCCATTAAAATCAATGGGGTTCAGCAGGAAAGCTCAGACTTTACTCGAACTCCTCCGGCAGTGCCGTCTCGCCCTGGACCAGGGCCTTGAGCTTGTGGCTCGCGTGAAATGTGACCACCTGCCGCGCCTCGATCGGGATCAGTTCGCCGGTGCGCGGGTTGCGCCCGGGCCGCGCCGCCTTGTGCCGGATCTGGAAGTTGCCGAAGCCCGACAGCTTGACGTCGCCGCCGTCGGCCAACGTGCGCTGCAGGATGTCGAAGAAGGCCTCGACCATGTCCTTCGACTCGCGCTTGTTCAGGCCGAGGCGCTCGAACAGCAGCTCGGCCAGCTCCGCCTTGGTCAGCGTCGGCGTCTCGATGCTCGGCAGGATCACCGTGCTCGCGGGCGCGTCCACGGGTTCGTCGGGTCGGTTGTCGCCAGCCATCATCGCCCCCCCTTGTCAGCCGCGCAGCCGCGCGCCGAACGCATCGGCCGCGCGCGCCACCGCCGCCGCCACCGCGGCGTCGATGCGTTCGTCGGTCAGCGTCGCGGCGTCGTCGAGCAGCTCCAGCCGCAGCGCCAGGCTGCGCTCGCCGGCGCCGATGTCGCCCCCCGGCTTCGCTGGCCGGTACACGTCGAACAGCCGCACCGAGCGCAGCAGCCCGCTCGGGTCGCGGCCCAGCACCTCGAGCAGCGCGGCGAGCGTGACCTCGTCGCGCAGCACCAGCGCGATGTCGCGCCGGGCCGCCAGCTGCCGCGGCACCAGCTGCGGCTGCGGCAGCGGCCGCGCGAGCACCGCGTCCAGGTCGAGCTCGAACAGCACCGGCGACTGCGGCAGCTCGTAGGCCTGGCGCCACTGCGGGTGCAGCTCGCCGACCCAGCCGATCGCGCGGCCGTCGAGTTCAACGCGCGCGCAGCGCCCCGGGTGCAGCGCCGGGTGGGTGGCGGCGACGAAGGCCGCGCGCCGCGGCGCGAGCAGCGCCTCGACGTCGCCCTTCAGATCGTAGAAGTCGACCGCGCGCTCGCGCGTGCCCCACTGTCGCTCGTCGGCGGGGCCGAAGGCGAGCGCGCCCACCCGCTGCGGCTGCAGCACCCCGGCGACGCTGCCGCCGCCGGCAGGCGCCGCCGGGTCGCGCCGGAACACGCGGCCGAGCTCGAACACCCGCACCCGCGCGGCGTTGCGCGCGAGGTTGTAGCGCAGCACCTGCAGCAGGCTGCCGACCAGGCTGGAGCGCATCACCGCCAGCGGCGCGGCGATCGGGTTGAGCACGCGGATCGGATCGGCGTTGCCGGCGAGCTCGCGCTCCCAGCGCTCCTCGACGAAGCTGTAGTTGATCGTCTCCTGGTAGCCCAGCGCCGCCAGCGCCAGCCGCACCGCATGCGGGCTGCGCTGCGCCTCGGGCTGCGCCTGCGCGCGGATCGGCGCTGCCGGCGGCGCCGCCGGCAGCGCGTCGTAGCCGATCAGCCGCGCGAGCTCCTCGATCAGATCCTCCTCGATCCGCAGGTCGAAGCGCCAGCTCGGTGGGGTCACCCGGATCAGGCCCGGCTCCTCGCTGAACTCGAAGGCGAGTCGCCTGAACACGTCGGCGCACTGCGCCTGGGTCAGCGGCATGCCCAGCACCTTGGCCGCGCGCGCCACGCGCAGCGTCACCGGCGGGTTCGGCGGCAGCGCGAGCACCTGGTCGTCCATCGGCCCGGGTTCGCCGCCGCAGATGTCGACGATCAGCCGGGTGATGTGCTCGATGTGCGCAACTGTCAGCAGCGGCTCGACGCCGCGCTCGAAGCGGTGCCCGGCCTCGGTCGCGAAGTTGAAGCGGCGCGAGCGGCCGGCGACCGCGTCGGGCCACCAGAACGCGGCCTCGACGAAGACGTTGCGCGTGCTGTCGGAGACCGCGGTCGCGTCGCCGCCCATGATGCCGGCCAGCGACTCCACGGCCTGCACATCGGCGATCACGCCGACCTGTTCGTCGAGCTCGATCGTGTTGCCGTTGAGCAGCTTCAGCGTCTCGCCGGCGCGGCCCCAGCGCACCACCAGCCGCTCGTGGATCTTGTCCAGGTCGAAGATGTGCGTCGGCCGGCCGTACTCGAACAGCACGTAGTTCGAGATGTCGACCAGCACGCTGACCGGCCGCTGGCCGCAGCGCGCGAGCCGCTCGACCATCCAGGCCGGCGTGGTCGCGCGCGTGTTCACGTTGCGGATCACGCGGCCGGAGAAGCGCCCGCACAGGTCGGGCGCATCGACCTGCACCGGCAGGCGCGCGGCGTGCACCGGCGCGACCGGCGCGAACGCCGGCGTGGCCAGCGGCGCACCGGTCAGCGCCGCGACTTCGCGCGCGACGCCGTACACGCTGAGCGCGTGCGCGAGGTTGGGCGTGAGCTTGAGCGTGAACAGCGTGTCGTCCAGCCGCAGCAGCGCGCGCACGTCGGCGCCCGGCGGCGCGTCGGCCGGCAGCTCGAGCAGCCCGGCGTGGTCGTCGGACAGCTGCAGCTCGCGCGCCGAGCACAGCATGCCGAAGCTGTCGACGCCGCGCAGCTTGCCCGCGCGGATCGTGATCGGCGCGCCGCCCTCCTCGGCCGGCGGCAGCTCGGCGCCGACCAGCGCCAGCGGCGCGCGCAGGCCCGCCCGCGCGTTGGGCGCACCGCAGACCACCTGCAGCGGCGCGTCGGGCGTGTGGCGGCCCGCCTGCACTCGACACACGCGCAGCTTGTCGGCGTTCGGGTGCGGCGCGACCTCGACGATCTCGCCGACGACGACGCCGCGGCACGGCGGCGCGACCGGCCGGGTCGACTCGACCTCGAGCCCGCCCATCGTCAGGCGCTCGGCCAGCTGCTGCGTGGCGAGCGGCGGGTCGCAGAACTCGCGCAGCCAGGATTCGGGGAACTGCATGCTCAGCGGCCCTCGCTCGTTGCCTGAATCACTGGAACTGCGCGAGGAAGCGCAGGTCGCCGTCGAAGAACAGCCGCAGGTCGCTGACGCCGTAGCGCAGCATCGTCAGCCGGTCCGGGCCCATGCCGAAGGCGAAGCCGATGTGCTCCTGCGGGTCCAGCCCGAAGTTGCGCACCACGTTCGGGTGCACCTGGCCGGCGCCGGAGACCTCGAGCCAGCGCCCCTTCAGCGGGCCGCTGGCGAAGGCGATGTCGATTTCGGCCGACGGCTCGGTGAACGGGAAGAAGCTCGGCCGGAAGCGCACCTCGAGCTCGTCGGTCTCGAAGAAGCGGCGCAGGAAGTCGGTGAACACGACCTTCAGGTCCTTGAAGCCGACGTTCGCGCCGATCCACAGCCCCTCGCACTGGTGGAACATCGGCGAGTGGGTGGCGTCGCTGTCGACGCGGTAGGTGCGGCCGGGCGCGATCACCCGGATCTCGGGCATCGGCCGCGCGTCGCGGTGGCGCTGCGCGTGCGCCTGCGCGTAGCGCACCTGCATCGGGCTGGTGTGCGGGCGCAGGTTCAGCCAGCGCCCTTCGCTGTCCTGCAGGTCGACGTAGAAGGTGTCCTGCATCGACCGCGCCGGGTGGTTCTCGGGGTTGTTCAGCGCGGTGAAGCTGTACCAGTCGGTCTCGATCTCGGGGCCGTCGGCGACGTCGAAGCCCATCGAGCGGAAGATCGCCTCGATCCGCATCAGCGTGCGCGACACCGGGTGCAGCCCGCCGCTGCCGCGCCGCCGCCCGGGCAGGGTCACGTCCAGCGCCTCAGCCTGCAGCTGGCGGTCGAGCTCGGCGCGCGCGAGCGCGTCGCGGCGGGCCTGCAGCGCCGCCTCGATCTGCTGCTTGGCCTGGTTGATCGCCGCGCCCTGCGCCTTCTTCTGCTCGACCGGCAGCGCCGCCAGCCCCTTCATCGCTTCGGTGAGCGCGCCGGCCTTGCCGAGGTAGCGCGCCTTCGCGTTCTCGAGCTCGGCCGGTGTCGGTGCGGTGTCGAAGGCCGCCTGCGCAGCCTGCACCAAACTGTCCAGTTCGTTCATCCTACTTCCGGCAGTTGGACGTGCCCGAGTGGGCCGTGATGCGGTGCGCTGGCAAGGCGCGACGACGCCGCGGGCTC
>CAZKCJ010000025.1:0-3706 GCA_964550885.1 uncultured Rubrivivax sp.
GAGCCCGCGCCCGCGCCCGATGGGCGCCAACGAGAACCCGCTGGGGCCGAGCCCGCGCGCGCAGGCGGCGATCGCACGCGTGCTGACGCAAGTCCATCGCTATCCCGACCCCGACGGGCTGACGCTGAAGCAGGCGCTGCAGCGCCGCTTCGGTCTGGCGCCCGAACGGCTGCTGGTGGGCAACGGTTCGAGCGAACTGATCGATCTGGCCGCGCGCAGCCTGCTGCGCCCGGGTGACGAGGCCGTGCATTCGCAGTACGCGTTCGTGTCGTACTCGGTGGCGATCCGCGCGGCCGGCGGCGTCGCCATCGAGGTGCCGGCGCGCGACCACGGGCACGACCTGCAGGCAATGCGCGAGGCGGTCGGCCCACGCACCCGGCTGGTCTTCATCGCCAACCCCAACAACCCCACCGGCACCCGGCTGGACGCGGCGGCGCTGCGCGACTTTCTGCGCAGCCTGCCGACGCGCGTGGCGGTGCTGCTGGACGAAGCCTATGTGGACTACCAACCCGTGGCCGAACGCGTCGACGGCTTCGCGCTGGCCGACGCCTTTGCGAACCTGATCGTCACGCGTAGCTTCTCCAAGGCCTACGGCCTTGCCGGTCTGCGCGTAGGCTATGCGGTGGCGCAGCCGCAGCTGCTGCAGCGGCTGAACGCGTTGCGGCCGATCTACAACACCAACCTGCTGGCGCTCCACGGCGCGGCCGCGGCGCTGGAGGACGAGGAGTTCCTCGCTGCAGCACGGCGCGTCAACGACGCCGGCCTGGCCCAGCTGCAGGCGGGCTTCACGCAACTCGGGCTGGAGCCGATCGCTTCGTCCGGCAATTTCGTCACCGTCGGCCTGGCCGCAACGGATCCGACCGCGGAGTCGGTGCACCGGCAACTGCTGGGCGCCGGCTTTGCCACGCGCTGGCTGGCCGGACCTTGGAGCATGCCTGGGCACCTGCGCGTGAGCGTCGGCCGCGCCGACGACAACGCGGCGCTGCTGAAGGCGCTGGCCGGCATCGTCGGCAGGGGCACAGCATGAGCCGGGATATCCATCGGCTGCGGGCCCGCGCGCGCGACACCTCGCTGCCCGGAAGCAGTGCCGATGGATCCGAGCCCGAACGCCGCTGCGGGCCCGCTGACACCCGGCAGTCCCGACTGGCCGGCAGCGCGCCGGCCAGTCGCAGCCCGGGGTCGATCGGCCAGGCGCACGCGCCCGCACCCCTTTTCCGTCCGCCCGGCCACGCAGGCCGCCTCACCCCCCTCGAAGGAGACCCTCGATGAAGATCCTGATGCACACCATCGCCGCAGCGGCGCTGCTGGTCGGCGCGAGCGCACAGGCCCAGAGCGCGTGGCAGGACAGCCCCGAGGTCAAGGCCCTGCACGAAGCCGCGAAGAAAGAAGGCGCGGTGGTGCTGTGGGGCACTTCGGCGCGCGAGATCGACTGGATTCCGAAGGCCTTTGCCGCGGCCTTCCCCGGCGTCGAGGTGCAGACGCTGGCCGACAACAACATCACTACCAAGGCCATCGCCGAGGCGCGCGCCGGGCGCAACGCAGTGGACGTGATGGTGACCTCGCTGTCGCTGGTCAAGGCGCTGGACGAGCGCAGCCTGCTGAAGGCCATGGACTGGAGCAAGTTCGCCGTGCCCAAGGGCTACACCGCCTATGACAACCGCATGGCCTTCACGCACAACATGGCCTACGCGATCGCCTACAACAAGGACAAGGTCAAGCCGCAGGACGTGCCTCAGTCGTGGGCGGACCTGCTGGACCCGAAGTACAAGGGCAAGATGGTGGCCAACCAGTTTCTGCTGCCGCGGATGGTCGGCGTGCTCGGTCTGGCCTGGGGCGAGGAGAAGACCGTCAAGTTCGCCACCGACCTGCGCGCCAACGCCGACATCATGCTGACCAACGCGCCGCGCGAGTCCTTCCTGCAGTCGGGCGAGCGGCTGTACGCGGTGGCCGAGGTCGATTCCTTCCCCAAGCTGTGGGCGCGCGACGGCGTGCCGGTCGCGATGGTGATCCCGGAGCCGGTGGTCACCGCGCAGTTCGGCGTGGTGGTGATGGACAAGGCGCCGCATCCGGCCGCCGCACAACTGCTGGCCGGATGGATGGCCTCTCCCGACGGCAAGCGCGAGCGCGAGCGGGCGGTGTTTCAGGTCGACTACCTGCCGACCTCGACCGACCCGGTGGCCAAGCGGATCTACGCTTCCGGCGCGAAGGTGATCCTGGACACGCCCGAGCTGCTGGCCGAGCGTGACGCACTGATGCGCAAGATCGCGCCGATCGTCAGCGGCCAGACGCGCTGATGGACCCGGCAGCGCCGCAGGCCGCCGCCGTGCTCCCGGTGCCGACTGCGGCGATCCGCTGGCGCGGCTTCGCCGCGTCCGGTGACGGGCTGGACTGGAAGGCGCGCCTGGTGCTCGGCGCCGGCGCGCTGACCGTCGTCTACCTGATCGTCGTGCCGCTGGCGATGCTGCTGCTGACGGCGCTGCGCGGGCCGTCGGACTTCCTGCCGCTGGAGGGTGGTGCGCGCTGGACGCTGGACAACCTGCGCGAGGTCTATCACAACCCGGTCCTGTACCAGACCATCATCCCGGACACGCTGGTGTTCGCGGCCGGCACGGTGGCCCTGGTGTTCGTGATCGCGTTCGCGCTGGCCTGGCTGGTCGAGCGCACCGACCTGCCCGGCCGCGAGCTGTGGTTTCCGCTGATCCTGTTCCCGCTGCTGGTGCCCACGCAGGTGCTGGGCATCGCCTGGATCTCGCTGGCCGGGCCCAACTCCGGCTGGGTCAACGTGCTGCTGCGCCATGCCTTCGGGCTGGCGGGCGACCGCGGCCCGCTGAACGTGTTCAGCATGTCCGGGTTGATCGCGGCTCAGGCGCTGGCGTCGGTACCCTACGTGTTCCTGCTGTTGAGCGCAACGCTGCGCTCGATGAATCCGGCGCTGGAGGAGGCCAGCGCCGCGTCCGGCGCGACGCCGCTGACCACCTTCCGCAAGGTGACGCTGCGCGTGCTGCTGCCAGGCATCCTGGCGCCGCTGATCCTGGTGTTGCTGATCACCCTGGAGCAGTTCGAACTGCCGTTGATCATCGGCCTGCCGGCAGGCATCAACGTCTTTGCCTACCGCATCCTGTACGAGTTGACGCCGCCAGGCGGTCTGCCCAACTACGGCGGTGCGGCCGCGGTAGCGCTGCCCTTCCTGGTATGCGCGGTGCTGCTGCTGTGGGCCTACAACCGGCTGATCCGCAGCGCCGATCGCTTCGTCACGGTCACCGGCAAGGCGTTCCGCCAGCGGCGGCTGCCGCTGGGGCGCTGGAAGCTGCCCGCACTGCTGTTCGTTTCGGCCTACGTGCTGGTCGGTGCGGTGCTGCCGGCGCTGGTCCTGCTGTGGATCAGCTTCTTCGGTTATGCCCCGCCCGGTCAGGGCAGTCTGCCCACGGTCAGCGCCGACGCCTACCGCCAGCTGTTTGCCGATCCACGCTTCCTGCTCGGGCTGCGCAACACCGCGATCGTCGCCGTCGTGTCGGCGCTGATCGTCACTGCCCTGGGCGGCTTGACCGGCTGGATCGTGGTGCGCTCGCGGATGCCCGGGCGCAAGCTGCTGGACGTGCTGTCCTTCATGTCGGTGGGCGTGCCGTCGGTGATCGTCGGACTGGCCGTGATGCTGCTGTACCTGTCGCTGCCGATCGGCCTGTACGGCACGCTCGGCATTCTGATC
>CAZKCJ010000025.1:3716-9296 GCA_964550885.1 uncultured Rubrivivax sp.
ACCGCATCGCCACGACCACGCGGCTGGCTCGCGCCGGGCTGATGCAGATCCATGCAGAGCGGGAAGCGGCCTCGGCCGCCAGCGGCGCGCACTGGCTGACGACCCAGCGGCGCGTCGTCGTGCCGCTGCTGCTGCCGGCGCTGGCGTCGGGCTTCATCCTGATGTTCATCGTCGGCGTGCGCGAGTTCACCCTGCCGCTGGTGCTATACAGCCAGGAGAACGTGGTGCTGTCGGTGCTGCTGTGGCACCTGTTCCAGGGCGGGCAGACCACGCAGGCGGCGGCGCTGGCCAGCCTGATCGTCGCGCTGGTGCTGCCGATCATCTTCCTGGCGCGGCGGCTGTTCAGGCCGCGCGCCCTGTCGGAGTAGCCCGATGCTCCAGGTCAGCCACCTGCGCAAGTCCTTCGCCACCGCCGAGGGCGTGGTCAACGTCATCGATGACGTGAGCTTCGGCGTCGCCGAAGGGCGCTGCTACGTGCTGCTGGGCCCCAGCGGCTGCGGCAAGACGACCACGCTGCGCTGCGTCGCCGGGTTGGAGCACGCCGACGGCGGGCGCATCGAGATCGGCGGCACCGTGGTGTCCGACCCCGACCAGGGCATCTACGTACCGGTGCACCAGCGGCCGATCGGCATGGTGTTCCAGTCCTACGCGATCTGGCCGCACCTGGACGTGTTCGAGAACGTCGCCTATCCGCTGCGGGTTCAACGCCCAGCCGTGCCCAGGGCCGAACTCCGCGAGCGCGTGCAGGAGGTGTTGACGCTGGTCGGCATGCAGGCGCTGGCGCAGCGCCCCGCCTCGCGCCTGTCGGGCGGCCAGCAGCAGCGCGTCGCGCTGGCCCGCGCGCTGGTGCGCCGACCCAAGCTGCTGCTGCTGGACGAGCCGCTGTCGAACCTGGACGCGCGCCTGCGCGAAACCATGCGCCAGGAACTGTCGACGATGATCGGCCGCGTCGGCGTGACCGCGCTGTTCGTCACCCACGACCAGGTCGAGGCGTTTGCGCTGGCCGATCAGGTGGCGGTGATGCACCGCGGCCACATCGTGCAGGAAGGCGCGCCGCGGCAGATCTACGGTCAGCCCAGCGACACCTTCGTCGCCACCTTCCTGGGTTCGGCCAACCTGCTGCGCGGCCGTGTCGATGCCGACGCCGCCGGCGGCAGGCGGCCGGTGCTGCTCGCCACCCGCAGCGGCAGCCTGCGCCTGTTGCTGGACACCCCCCATGCCGCGGGGCAGGAGGTGGAGCTGGTGGTCCGGCCTGAGGACGTGCTTCTGGGCCTCGACGCCCCTTCGGACGACACGCCGGCCCTGCAGGGCCGCCTGCGCCAGGTCAGCTTCCTGGGCGGCGTCGTCGAGTACGACGTCGATGTCGACGGCGCCACGGTGCGTGCGCTGAGCCACTCGGCCCACGAGCTCGAAGCCGGACAACAGGTGTGGCTGCGCTTCGATCCGCGCCGCTGCTCGGTGTTCGCCACGTAGCGGCGGGGCGACCTCGCGGTACTGCCGGATCACCTTGCGCGGCGGCCGGCCGCGCGCGGACGAGGCTGCGCTACTTCTTGCGGAAGTCGTCGTGGCAGGCCTTGCAGGCGGCGCCGGTGGCGCCGAAGGCCGTCTTCACCTGGTCCTGATTGCCGCCCTGCGCCGCGGCGTTCAGCTTGGCCATCTCGTCCTGCATCTTGCTGGCGGCGGCCTTGAACTTCGCGGTCTCGGTCCAGATGTCCGGTTTGGCGCGGGTGTCGCCGGTGTCGGTGCCCGGCCCGAACGCCGCGAACGGCAGCTTGGACAGCATCGTGGTGATCGCCGCGTTGGCCTGCACCGCCGCCGGGTCGTAGGGCACGCGGCCGTTGACCATCGCGCCGATGCGGCCGAAGTGCTCGCCCATCACCCGCATCACTCCCTGCCGGTAGCGGACTGCGTCCTCGGGCTTCTGGAACTGCGCGGCGGCGGGCAGCGCGGCTGCCAGCGCGGCCAGGGTGATCGGGATCGACAGCAGGCGATTCATGGGGTCACTCCGTTCGGCACAGCAGCGGCTGCGGGGGCCGCGCGCAGGTGGCGGCGCGCGCGGCGCAGGCAGTGTAGACATGAACGCGGCCCGCAGCCGCGCTCGGACATCGGGCGGCGCGCGGCCACGGGGCCGCCCGGGTAGGCGCCGCGGGCAGAAGCCGCTATGGTTGGGCCATCGCCACTGCCGATCGGAACGGATGACTTCGAGCGTGCGCGCAGCCACGGTCGCGGTGCGGGTCTGGGACCTGCCGACCCGCGCCTTCCACTGGCTGCTGACGGCCTGCGTGATCGGCTCGGTGGCGAGCGCGCAGATCGGCGGCAACGCGATGACCTGGCACTTCCGCTTCGGCTTCACGATCTGCACGCTGCTGGCCTTCAGGCTGCTGTGGGGCCTGGTCGGCGGCCGCTGGTCGCGCTTCGCGAGCTTCGTGCCGACGCCGGCGCGGATCGGCCGCTACCTGCGCGGACAGCCGCTGCCCGGCGAGCAGCTGGACGTCGGCCACAACCCGCTGGGCAGCCTGTCGGTGCTGGCGCTGATCGCGATGCTGATCGCGCAGGTCGCCACCGGGCTGGTCGCCGACGACGAGATCGCCACCGTCGGGCCGCTGAACCGCTTCGTCTCGGGCGCGACCGCGGCGCTGGCCACCTCGTGGCACGCGCTGTGGGGCAAGGCGATCCTGATCGCGCTGGTGCTGCTGCACGTCGGTGCGATCCTGTACTACCGCTGGCAGCGGCAGATCCACCTGACCTGGCCGATGGTCAGCGGCGACAAGGCGCTGCCGCCGGGCACGCCGGCCAGTGCCGACAGCGGCCGCACGCGACTGCTGGCGCTGGTGCTGCTGCTGGCCTGCGCCGCCGCCACCCGCTGGCTGGTCGGGCTGGGCGGCGACTGAGATTCTGAGCCGGCACGGGATGACGCCGTCGCAACCGGCCGCGCCGCGGCCTGCCCCTGTGCCACCGCTGCCGCCGCAGCCGGCGGCCGACGAGGTCGGGCTGGTGGTCGCCACCGACGCCCGGGCCCTGGACGACGCGCGCACGATCTTCCGCGAGTACGCGGCCAGCCTGGCGATCGACCTGGACTTCCAGGACTTCGACGCCGAGCTCGCCGACCTGCCCGGCGCCTATGCCGAGCCCCACGGCGTGCTGCTGCTGGCCTACGTCGGCGGCCGGCTGGCCGGCTGCGGCGCGATGCGCCCGCTGCCCGACGTCGACTACCCGAACGCCTGCGAGATGAAGCGGCTGTTCGTGCGGCCGGACTTTCGCCGCTACGGCCTGGGCCGGCTGCTGGCGCAGGCGCTGCTCGACCGCGCGACCGCCGCCGGCTACTCGTCGATGCTGCTGGACACGCTCGATGAGATGGAGGCCGCGCGCGAGCTGTACGTGTCGCTGGGCTTCGAGGAGATCGCGCCGTACTACTACAACCCGATCCCCGGCGCGCACTACCTGATGGCACGACTGTAGGGAGGGGCTGCCAGCGGGGCTAGACTGCGGCGGTCGCAGCCAAGGAGCACAGCGCCGATGAACCCGTTTCGCCAACTCATGCGGGCCGCGGGCCCGCACTCGCCGCTGGGCACCTACATCAGCTCGGCCAGCCCGCTCGTCGCCGAAGCCGTCGGCCACGCCGGCTTCGACTGGGGCATCATCGACATGGAGCACGCGCCGGTCGACACGCTGCAGGTGCTGCAGATGCTGCAGGCGGTCGGCAACACCAAGATGGTGCCGCTGGTGTGCGTGCCGTGGAACGAGCCGGTGCTGGTCAAGCGCGTCCTCGACGCCGGTGCGACCACGGTGCTGTTCCCCTTCGTCGAGAGCGCGGCCGACGCGCAGCGCGCGGTCGCGGCGACACGCTACCCGCCGCAGGGCGTGCGCGGCATGTCGAACCTGAGCCGCGCGTCGCAGTTCGGCGCGATCCCGAACTACGTCGCCAACGCCAACGCCGACATGGCGGTGATCGTGCAGATCGAGTCGGTGCAGGCGCTGGCCCAGCTCGAGGAGATCGCGCGCGTGCCCGGTGTGGACGCGCTGTTCGTCGGCCCGGCCGACCTGTCGGCCAGCATGGGCCACGTCGGCCGCTTCTCGCACCCGGCGGTGCTGCAGGCGATGGCCGACGTGGCCGCGCGGGCGCGGGCGATCGGCAAGCTGGTCGGCGCGATCGGCAACAACGCCGAAGTGGTCACGCAGTACCGTGCGATGGGCTACGACTTCATCGGCATCGGCTCCGACCTGGCGCTGCTGATGGCCGGCGCGCGCTCGGCGGTGCAGGCGCTGCGCATGGGCAGCGCCGAGACCCACGTCCATTCGCTGGACGGCGGCACCCAGACCGACGGCGGTTGAGGCCGGGCGGCGGCGGTGCGTCGCGCGCAGGCCGCGGCCGCACATCGCCTTGGCCGGCTGCGGCAGCCGCAGCGCCGGGCCGCGCGCGCACCGGCCGCGACCGACCAGCCGGCCGGTGGCGGCTGCCACGGCCGCGGACGACCCGACCGCTGCGCATCTGCGCGGCGCGCCTGCGTCGCCGCCCGGGCTGAGCCGCGGCGGCTGCACGCTGCGGCCGCGGCGCCCGGGGACGCCAGGTGCTGAACGCCGCGCCGTTCGCGCGCGCTGCGCTGCTTGCGCGCCTGCGCGCGCAGCGCAGCTGGGACCTGGCGGTGATCGGCGGCGGCGCGACCGGGCTCGGCGTCGCGCTCGACGCGGCGGCGCGCGGGCTGCAGGTGCTGCTGCTCGAGCGCGGCGACTTCGCGCAGGGCAGTTCGTCGCGCGCGACCAAGCTGGTGCACGGCGGCGTGCGCTACCTCCAGCAGGGCGACGTGCCGCTGGTGCACGAGGCGCTGCGCGAGCGCGCGACGCTGCTGGCCAACGCGCCGCAGGTGGCGCAGCCGCTGGCCTTCGTCGTGCCCGGCTACAGGCTGTGGGAGCTGCCGTTCTACGGCGCCGGGCTCAAGGCCTACGAGCTGCTCGCCGGCCGCCGCAGCCTGGGGCCGACCGAGCTGCTCGGCGCGGCGCGCACCCGCGAGCTGCTGCCCGGCGTGCGCCGCGACGGGCTGCTCGGCGGCATTCGCTACTGGGACGGGCAGTTCGACGATGCGCGGCTGGCGGTTCTGCTCGCGCGCACCGCGATCAGCCGCGGCGCGCTCGCGCTGAACCACTGCCCGGTCGACGGCCTGCTGCACGAGCAGGCGCGGGTGTGCGGCGTGCGCGCGCACGACGCCGAAACCGGCGAGGCCTTCGCGCTGCGCGCGCGCTGCGTGGTCAACGCCGCCGGCGTGTGGGTCGACGCGGTGCGCGCGCTGGACCGCGACCGCGACGCGCCGCCGCGGCCGCCGATGGTCGCGCCCAGCCAGGGCGTGCACCTGGTCGTCGACCACGCGTTCCTGCCCGGGCAGCACGCGCTGCTGGTGCCCAGGACGCGCGACGGCCGCGTGCTGTTCGCGCTGCCGTGGCTGGGCAAGACGCTGCTGGGCACCACCGACACGCCGCGCGCCGACGCGGCGGCCGAGCCCGCGGCGCTGCCGGCCGAGGTCGCGTTCCTGCTGCAGGAGTCGGCGCGCTACCTGGCCCGGCCGCCGACGCGCACGGACGTGCGCG
>CAZKCJ010000025.1:9306-12257 GCA_964550885.1 uncultured Rubrivivax sp.
CACGATGGTCGCGCCGACGTGCGCGCGGTCTGGGCGGGCCTGCGGCCGCTGGTGCGGCCGGCAGGCGACGACGGCAGCGAAGACACCAAGGCAGTCTCGCGCGAGCACGTGGTGCGGGTCAGCCGCAGCGGCCTGGTGACGGTGACCGGCGGCAAGTGGACGACCTACCGGGCGATGGCCGAGGACGTGCTCGAGTGCGCGATGACCCACGGGCTGCTGCCGCGGCGACCGGGCGGCGTGACCGAGCGGCTGGCGCTGCTCGGCGCGGCGCCGGGCCGGCCGCTCGGCGATCCGCCGGGCGAGCACCTGTACGGCAGCGAGGCGCCGGCGCTGCGCGCGCTGCCCGGTGCCGACCGCTGGCTGTGGCGCGACCCCGAGTCGGGCAGCGCCGCGCTGAGCGAGGCGATGGTGCGCTTCGCGCTGCGCTGCGAACTCGCGCGGCGCCTGGACGACGTGCTCGCGCGGCGTGCGCGCCTGCTCTTCCTCGACGCGGCCGCGGCCGCCGCGCTGGCCGAGCCGGTGGCCGCGTTGATCGAGGAGGAGACCGGCCGCCGGGTGAGCGCCGTCGAACGCGCTGACTTCGCCGCGCTCGCGCAGCAGTACCGCACGCCGCCCTGAGCCCGCGGCGCCCGCGTTCGGCCGCAGGCGCGCTCACGCGGCCGCGCGGTGGCGGCCGCGGCCGCAACGGCCCGAGGCGCCGCCGTTCGTGCAGCTTCGGGCAGCTCCGGGTCGCGCGTTCGAGCGACCCGGCCCGGCCGCCGAGTACCCGGCCGCCGCCGCCGTGAATTGCCGGAACGCCTACGGGTTGCCCCTATAATCCGCCGGCTTTGCCGGAGCACGCCGCGTCCTCCAGACCGATGGCCGAGACCAAGATCCGACCGCTGGGCTGGGACGACGACGAGACGCCGGACGAAGTACTCCCCCTGAGCCGGGAACAGGCGCAAGCCCTGCGGCGAAGGCATCCGTCGGTATCGGTGTGGCGGGTGGTCGCGGTCCAGGCCGCGGTGGGGGCGGGGGTGGCCGCGCTCGCGTGGCTGGTCTCCGGGAACCGGATGGCCTTCGTGTCGGCTCTCTACGGCGCTGCCGTGGTGGTGGTGCCGGGCGCGCTGATGGCGCGCGGTGCGACCCGAACCTACGCGAGGCTGTCGCCGGCGGCCGGAGCTGTCAGCTTCGTGTCGTGGGCGGCAGTGAAAATCGGGGTCTCGCTGCTGATGCTCGCATTGGCGCCGAGGATCGTGCAGCCCCTGAGCTGGCCGGCCTTGCTGGTGGCGATGGTGCTGTGCTTGAAGGTGTACTGGCTCGCGCTGTTGTGGCGCGGCCGCGGACCAGGCAGCGACTCGAAGTCGAGCTGAACGAGGACAGGCGCAACCGATGGCAGCCGAAGGACAAGCCCTCACCGCGGGCGACTACATCATCCATCACCTGCATCACCTGCGCAACGTCGAGCAGGTCGCCGTCGCCGACTTCAGCGTCTACAACATCGACTCGGTGGTCTGGTCGGTGCTGCTCGGCGTGCTGTGCTGCTGGGGGCTGTGGCACGCGGCGCGCAAGGCGACCTCGGGGGTGCCGGGCCGCTTCCAGGCGGCGGTCGAGATCCTGGCCGAGATGGTCGACAACCAGGCCAAGGGCATCGTGCGCAACGCCGAGAGCCGCAAGCTGGCCTCGCCGCTGGCGCTGACCCTGTTCGTGTGGATCATGCTGATGAACGGCATGGACCTGCTGCCGGTGGACCTGATCCCGTACCTGCTGGAGCACGGCAGCATCGCCGGCTACCAGCGCGTGGTGCCCACCGCCGACCTGTCGGTGACGATGGGGCTGTCGATCTCGGTGCTGCTGCTGTGCCTGTACTACAACGTCAAGATCAAGGGCCTGGGCGGCTGGATGCACGAGCTGTTCACCGCGCCCTTCGGCGCGAAGTGGTACCTGTACCCGGTGAACTTCGCGATGCAGATCATCGAGTTCGTATCCAAGACCGTGTCGCACGGCATGCGGTTGTTCGGCAACATGTACGCCGGCGAGCTGGTGTTCATGCTGATCGCGCTGATGGGCGGCGCCTGGAGCCTGTCGGCCACCGGCATCGGCCTGGCGATCGGCCACGTGATCGCCGGCACCGCGTGGGCGATCTTCCACATCCTGATCATCACGCTGCAGGCCTTCATCTTCATGATGCTGGCGCTGATCTACCTCGGCCAGGCGCACGACTCGCACTGAGCGCGCGTCGCGCGGCGCTTTCCCCTCACGCTTGTCCCCTTCGCTCTTCCTCCAACCACAACCGTCCCACCTAGGAGTCTTTCATGGAAGTCATCAGCTTCGTCGCGCTGGCCACCGGCCTGATCATCGGCCTGGGCGCCATCGGTGCTTGTATCGGCATCGGCGTCATGGGCAGCAAGTACCTCGAATCGGCCGCGCGCCAGCCCGAGCTGATGGGCGAGCTTCAGACCAAGATGTTCCTGCTGGTCGGCCTGATCGACGCGGCCTTCATCATCGGCACCGGGATCGCGCTGTGGTTCGCCACCGCCAACCCGTTCCTCGGCCAGATCGCCAACCTGCCGAAGTAATCGCGCTTCGCGCCGGTTCGTGGGGCGCCGCCTGCGGCACGCCCCGGAGCATCCCATGACGAGGTCACAGTCGTGAGCATCAATGCCACCCTGATCATCCAGATGATCGTGTTCGCGATCCTGGTCTGGTTCACGATGCGCTTTGTCTGGCCGCCGATCACCGCGGCGCTGGACGAGCGCGCGAGGAAGATCGCCGACGGCCTGTCGGCCGCCGACAAGGCGCGTGCCGACCTGGCCGCCGCCGACAAGCGGGTCGAGCAGCAGCTCGCCGCCGCGCGCGACGACGCCACCCGCCGCCTGGCTGACGCCGAGCGGCTGGCGCAGTCGATGATCGAGGAAGCCAAGGGCCGCGCCAACGACGAGGGCGCGAAGATCATCGCCGCGGCCCACGCC
>CAZKCJ010000025.1:12267-16098 GCA_964550885.1 uncultured Rubrivivax sp.
AGGAGGCGACGAAGGCGCGCGAGGCGCTGCGCGAGCAGGTCGCCGGCCTGGCGGTCAAGGGCGCCGAGGCGATCCTGCGGCGCGAGGTCGACGCCGGCGTGCACGCCGAGCTGCTGGCGCGGCTGAAGACCGAACTCTGATCATGGCCGAGCTCGCCACCATCGCCCGGCCCTACGCCGACGCGCTGTTCGCGGTCGCCGCCGACGCTGCCGTCGGCACGCAGCTGACGGCGCTGGCCGCGGTTGCCGCCGACGAGCAGCTGCGCCGCCTGGCCGACAACCCGAAGGCCGGCACCGAACTGGTGTTCAACGTCGCCAGCGACGTGCTCGGCCGCCGCGGGGTCGTGCTCGCGCCGGCGCTGCAGAACCTGCTGCGCGCGGTGCTGGACAACGGCCGGCTCGCGGCGCTGCCGGCGATCGCCGCGCAGTACCACGCGCTGGCCAACGCCAGCAGCGGCGTCGCCGACGTGCGCATCGAGAGCGCGTTTCCGGTCGACGACGCGCAGCTGGCCGAGGTCGTCGCCGCGCTGCAGCGCCGCTTCGGCCGCAAGCTGCAGCCCCGGGTCGAGGTCCGGCCCGAGCTGATCGGCGGCATCCGCGCGGTGGTCGGCGACGAAGTGCTCGACACCTCGGTCAAGGCCCGTCTGGAACAGATGAAGGTGGCGCTGACGGCCTGAAGGGCCCAGCCGCGACCAGGAGAACCCCATGCAACTCAATCCCGCTGAAATCTCCGAGCTGATCAAGAGCCGCATCGAGGGCTTGCAGGTCAGTGCCGACATCAAGAACCAGGGCACGGTGATCTCGGTGACCGACGGCATCTGCCGCATCCATGGCCTGTCCGACGCGATGCAGGGCGAGATGCTCGAGTTCCCGGCGACCGCCGACGGCCAGCCGACCTTCGGCCTGGCGCTGAACCTGGAGCGCGACTCGGTCGGCGCGGTGATCCTGGGCGAGTACGAGCACATCTCGGAAGGCGACGTCGTCAAGTGCACCGGCCGCATCCTGGAGGTGCCGGTGGGCCCCGAGCTGAAGGGCCGCGTGGTCAACGCGCTCGGCCAGCCGATCGACGGCAAGGGCCCGGTCAACGCGAAGATGACCGACGTGATCGAGAAGGTCGCGCCCGGCGTGATCGCCCGCCAGTCGGTCAGCCAGCCGGTGCAGACCGGCCTGAAGTCGATCGACTCGATGGTGCCGATCGGCCGCGGCCAGCGCGAGCTGATCATCGGCGACCGCCAGACCGGCAAGACCGCCGTCGCGATCGACACGATCATCAACCAGAAGGGTCAGGACATGACCTGCGTCTACGTCGCGATCGGGCAGAAGGCCAGCTCGATCAAGAACGTGGTGCGCGCGCTCGAGCAGCACGGCGCGATGGAGTACACGATCGTCGTCGCGGCGTCGGCCTCCGAGTCGGCGGCGATGCAGTACGTGTCGGCCTACTCCGGCTGCACGATGGGCGAGTACTTCCGCGACCGCGGCGAGGACGCGCTGATCATCTACGACGACCTGTCCAAGCAGGCAGTCGCCTACCGCCAGGTGTCGCTGCTGCTGCGCCGTCCGCCAGGCCGCGAGGCCTTCCCCGGCGACGTGTTCTACCTGCACAGCCGGCTGCTCGAGCGCGCCGCGCGCGTCAACGCCGAGTACGTCCAGAAGTTCACCGAGGGCGCGGTCAAGGGCAAGACCGGTTCGCTGACCGCGCTGCCGATCATCGAGACGCAGGCCGGCGACGTCTCGGCCTTCGTGCCGACCAACGTGATCTCGATCACCGACGGCCAGATCTTCCTCGAGACCAACCTGTTCAACGCCGGCATCCGGCCCGCGATCAACGCCGGCATCTCGGTGTCACGGGTGGGCTCGGCCGCGCAGACCAAGCTGATCAAGGGCATGTCGGGCGGCATCCGCACCGACCTCGCACAGTACCGCGAGCTGGCCGCGTTCGCGCAGTTCGCGTCGGACCTGGACGAGGCCACCCGCAAGCAGCTGGACCGCGGCGCACGCGTGACCGAACTGCTGAAGCAGCCACAGTACAGCCCGCTGCCGATCAGCCTGATGGCGGCCACGCTGTTCGCGGTCAACAAGGGCTTCGTCGACGGCATCGACACCAAGCAGGCGCTGGCCTTCGAGCAAGGCCTGCACCAGCACCTGAAGTCCAGCCACGCGGCGCTGCTGAAGAAGCTGGACGACAGCAAGCAGCTGGACGCGGAGGCCGAGGCCGAGCTGAGCGCCGCGATCGAGGCCTTCAAGAAGTCCTTCGGCTAGTCATGGCTCCCCCCCGCAGCGCCTCCGGCGCTCCCCTCCAGGGGGGCGCCACGAGCGGCCCGGCGAAGCCGGTTCCGCCGTGGCCGCTCGCATCGTGCAACACGACCGGCGCGGCCGCTTGCGCCGGCATCGGATTGGGAGGCCGCTGATGGCAGCTGGCAAGGAGATCCGCGGCAAGATCGGCTCGGTGCAGAACACCCGCAAGATCACCAAGGCGATGGAGATGGTCGCCGCCTCGAAGATGCGCAAGGCGCAGGAGCGCATGCGCGCGGCGCGGCCGTACGCGAGCAAGATCCGCAGCCTGGCCGCGAACCTGTCCGAGGCCACGCCCGAGTACAAGCACCCGTTCATGTTCGAGCACGCCGACGCGAAGAGCGTCGGCCTGATCGTCGTCACCACCGACAAGGGCCTGTGCGGCGGGCTGAACACCAACCTGCTGCGCGCGGTGACCAACAAGCTCAAGGAGCTGGAAGCCCAGGGGCTGCAGGCCGAGTGCGTCGCCGTCGGCGGCAAGGGCTACGGCTTCCTGTCGCGCATCGGCGCGAAGGTGGTCGCGAACGTGACCCAGCTCGGCGACCAGCCGCGGCTCGACCGGCTGGTCGGGCCGGTCAAGCTGCTCGGCGACGGCTTCCGCGAGGGGAGGCTGAAGGCGGTGTACCTGTGCTACACGCGCTTCATCAACACGATGCGCCAGGAGCCGGTGCTGCAGCTGCTGCTGCCGCTGTCGCGCACCGAGCTGATGCCCGAGGCCGCAGCCGAGACCCGTGATCACGGCTGGGACTACCTGTACGAGCCCGACGCGCAGACGATCATCGATCAGCTGCTGCTGCGCTACGTCGAGGCGCTGATCTACCAGGCGCTGGTCGAGAACATGGCGTCCGAGCAGTCGGCGCGGATGGTGGCGATGAAGGCCGCCACCGACAACGCCGGCAACCTGATCAACGAACTGCAGCTGATCTACAACAAGACGCGGCAGGCGGCGATCACAAAGGAGCTGTCCGAGATCGTCAGCGGCGCTGCCGCCATCGCCGGCTGAGGCGTCGCACCAAGCCATCGCAAGAGAAGGATCCAACCCCATGTCCACCCCCCAAGCCCAGGGCAAGATCGTGCAGTGCATCGGCGCGGTCGTTGACGTCGAGTTCCCGCGCGACCGCATGCCCCGCGTGTACGACGCGCTCAAGCTCGAAGGCACCGCGCTGACGCTGGAAGTGCAGCAGCAGCTCGGCGACGGCATCGTGCGCACGATCGCGCTCGGCTCCTCCGAAGGCCTGAAGCGCGGGCTGATGGTCACCAACACCGGCGCGGCGATCACCGTGCCGGTGGGCAAGGCCACGCTCGGCCGCATCATGGACGTGCTCGGCAACCCGATCGACGAGCGCGGCCCGGTCGACGCGACGCTGAGCGCGCCGATCCACCGCCGCGCGCCCAGCTACGACGAGCTGAGCCCCTCGCAGGAGCTGCTCGAGACCGGCATCAAGGTCATCGACCTGATCTGCCCGTTCGCCAAGGGCGGCAAGGTCGGCCTGTTCGGCGGCGCCGGCGTCGGCAAGACCGTCAACATGATGGAGCTGAT
>CAZKCJ010000026.1:0-9074 GCA_964550885.1 uncultured Rubrivivax sp.
TCCCGGTGCGCGCCGACGTCGCGATGACCGGCGAGATCACGCTGCGCGGCGAGGTCACCGCGATCGGCGGGCTGAAGGAGAAGCTGCTCGCCGCGCACCGCGGCGGCGTCAAGATCGTGATGATCCCCGAGGAGAACGTGAAGGATCTGCAGGAGATCCCCGAGAACGCGAAGAACAACCTCGAGATCGTGCCGGTGCGCTGGATCGAGAAGGTGCTCGAGGTCGCGCTCGAGCGCCCGCCGCAGCCGCTGCCCGACGACGAGCCGCCGAAGGAAGAGGCCAAGCCCGCCGCCGCAGCCGCAGCGGGCGTCAGCGCCGCCGCCGACGGCTTGCCGCACTGAAGGCCCGCGCGCCGGCTGGGCCGACAGGCGGTGCGGTCGCGTAGGTCGCGGGCGCGCCGGCTATAATGCGCGCCCGATGCGGGAATAGCTCAGTTGGTAGAGCGCAACCTTGCCAAGGTTGAGGTCGCGAGTTCGAGACTCGTTTCCCGCTCCAGGTCCTGAAGGAGGGAAGCTCGCGGGCTTCCCTTTTTCATCGCCCCCGCTGCGCGCAGCGGGGTCGGCGGCGCGGTAGCAAAGCGGTTATGCACCGGATTGCAAATCCGTGAAGGCCGGTTCGACTCCGGCCCGCGCCTCCATCGATTCCCTGACAGGCACAGCGAACCGCTTGTCCCCGAAGCCAACACGCGTGGCTTCAAGCCCGCTGCGGTGTCCAGCGATGCGGCGCGGCGGTGGAAGGGGTGCCCTGGTGATAGCGCAGCCGCCAGCGCCCGCCGTCGTGCAGCCACAGCGACATGCGCAGCGTGTGGTGCGCGAGGGTGCCGTCCGCCTGCCGCAGCGCGGTGCCGAAGGTCAGCAGCGCGCTCTGTGCTGCCAGCTGTTCGAGCGCGAAGCCGCCGGCCACCACCGGCAGCGGGTCGGCGCGGTTCAGCAGCAGGCTGATCGTGAACTGCCGGTCGTAGGGCTTGCCGGAGCGACCGACTTCATGGAAGTCGGGGTGCAGCAACTGGTCCAGCCGCGCCGGGTCGCGGCAGCTGCCGGGGTGGTGGACCTCGAGCTCCAGGGTCTGCAGCAGTTCCAGCAACGGGTCGGTGGTCATCAGGGGCCCGTACGCAGCGGCCACGCGGCCTCGGCGTAGCCGATCTGGATGGTGTTGCGCTTGCTGAACGCATGGAACCACATGCGCACCCTGTTGCCCTCGATCAGCACCGATGGGGCGATCGGCCCGATGTCGTCGAAGCCGCTGGTCGAGCGCCGGACCACCGCCAGCGGCGCGAATTGCCAGGGACCGAAGGGCGACGCGGCGCGCGCCACGCCGATCTCGTGGCCCCGGTCGCCGCCGTAAAGCAGGGTCGCGAACAGGTAGTAGCTGCCGTCCGGCGCCTTGACGAGCTCGGCCTCGGCGACGCCGTCGTTGGCCTTGAGCTGGTCCTTCACGTCGGCCTTGCCAAGCACCGGCTGCGTGCGCTTGACCCAGTCGCGGCCGTTGCCGGAGGTGGCGGCCATCAGGTAGACGCCGGGTTCGTGCTTGCAGCTGGTGAAGCAATAGGCGGTGTAGAGCATCACCAGCTGGCCGTCGTGTTCGACGATGGTCGGGCTGAAGATGGCGTCGCTGTCGAAGCCGTCGGGCGAGACCTTCAGGATCGGGTCGTCGCCGACGCGCTCGAAGTGCACGCCGTCGCGCGAGCGGGCCAGGCCGAGTTGCAGCGGGAACGACTTGAAGTGACCGCCCCGATCGCGGTAGCCGGCGAAGTACAGCAGGTACTCGCCGTTGAACTTCAGCAGGAAAGGCGTCTCGTGGGTGTCGTCCCACTTGCCCGGACGCGTCTCGAGCAGCCGCCCTGGCGGCGGTCCGGGCACCGGGACGTCGGTCCACGCGAAGCCGTCGCTCGAGGTGGCACCGCAGATCGCCGGACCCTTGCGCGCCGGATCGAAACAGGTGTAGGCCATGCGGTAGACCGCGCCGTCGCGGATCACGCTGGGGTCGCCGACCAGCGAGAACGGGCCGGAGAAGATCGGCGTGCGGCGCTTGCTCCACGACGACCAGCCGGGCACGTCGACGCGCTCCATCGATGCAGGCGGGGTCGCGCGCGCTGCCGCGTCGGCTTGGCCGGAGGCGGCACCTGCGGCCGCGGCCGATGCGCCGCCCGAAGCGGCCACGGTCTGCAGCCACAGGCGGTTGTCGCCGCCGGCGCTGAACAGCCCGCCTACGTCCAGCAGGTTCAGGCTGGTCACGCTGGCCCACTGCGGTCGCGAAGCCTGGGTGCTGCTGTCGTCGGCGCGCTTGAACGCAGTGCTGTCCAGCTGCACGGTGCGCAGCGTGCTGCCCGCCGGCAGGCCGAATGACGCCTCGAACCTGCCGCCGTCCGCCTGCTCGACCTTCAGCACCAGCGTCGTCTCGAGGCGCGACGCCGCGGCGACCTCGATCCCGGCAGCGCCGCCGAGGGTTCCGGGCGAGAGCTGCCGGATCGCGCTCATCACCCGGCCCCTTGCCTTGCGATAGTCGATCACCAAGCCGTTCAGGCGCAGCGGCGGCTCGGCGGCGAGGCGTGCGTCGGTGGCGCCGAACACCGACCACGGTGCGTTGGCGCGGTCGAAGCCGTCCAGCCTTGAACCTGGTGCCGGCATGCCGGAGGCCGCGATGCCGAAGGCCGCGATCAGCAGCCGCCGCTCGCCGGCATCGATGCCGAACAGCTGCATCATCTTCGACGAACCCGAGGCCAGCATCGCGCCGGTGTCGACGATGGCGATGCGCTGCACGCGATCCAGGTCCAGCCTGCCGTTGGCGTCGGCGGGCGCATCGCCGCCCGCCGCCAGCACCAGGTCCTTGAACGGAAGCCGGACTTCCTGCCAGCGGTTCGCGGACAGCGTCACCGCCGCGGTCCAGCGGCCGCCGCCTTGCTCCTCGAGCGACAGCGTCAGGCTGGTCAGGTGGTCCGCCCGGGCGCTGAAGCTCAGGCCGCTCGTGTCGGCCAGTGCATCGCTGGACAGCGGCAGGACGAGCAGGCTCAGCAGGCCCTGGCCCACTCGATAGCGGTACTCGATGGCTGGGCGCCCGCCCGCGTCGCGCTTTGGCGTCACCTGGGCATCGGCGCCCAGCACCGTCCAGCTGGCCGGATCGGGATCGAAGCCCTGGCGCGCGTGCACTGGCAGGCCGGTCACGAGCACGGTGACGAGTGCTGCCAGCAACGCGCGAACCCGCTGGCGGTGCACGGGCCGAAGGTGGCTGGGTGCGTTCATGCTGGATCCACTGCACCGGCGTGCTCAGGCGTGCGGCCGCAACAGCAGGTTGATGTAGCCGCCCGGCAGCGGTTCGTGGTGCCACTGCAGGGGTTCCAGCCTGCAGCCCGCGCGCCCGAGCAGCACCCAGCGGGCCTGCCGACTGTGCACGATCTCGGCGCGATAGCCGGGAGGGAACAGGGCCATGAAGTCCGCCAGCGACGGCAGGGACAGCCGGGCCTCGTCGGACAGCTCCAGCATCACCAGCGGCCGGTAGCGCGCAAGCGTCCCGCGCAGGCCGCGCAGCACGTTGAGCTCGAAGCCCTCGACGTCGATCTTCACGAAGTCGACGCACCGCAGGCCCAGTGACGCCAGGTACTCGTCGGCGTTGACCACGCGCAATCGGCCTATCAGTCGGTTGTTCGCGGCTTCATGGTCGGACACGAAGCTGCCGGTGCCGGTGTTCACGCCCTGCGGTGCGTAGAAGTCCAGCAGTTGCTCCCGGTCGGACAGGCCGACGCGATGCACCAGCAGGTGCCGCAGCGCGTTGCGGCGGATCTTGTCTTCGATCGCGCAGGCGACCGCCTCATACGGCTCGAACGCATGCACCTGCGCGCAGAACGACGCCAGGTACAGGCTGTGGTGGCCGACGTTCGCACCGATGTCCAGGGCCACCGCGGGTCGCCCTGACAGCAGGCTGCGGACCAGTTCGAGCTCGTCCTGCTCGTAGGCGCCGTAGAAGTACACGATCCAGTCGATCCAGCGGTCCATTCGCCCCGGGTACGCATACCCGGCGAAGGCCACTTCGAACGTCACGGCACTGCAGCGCTCCGGATGCCGGCAGGCGCGCAGCAGGCGTTCGCGCAGCCCGTAGCGGATCCAGCGCTGGTGACCCACCCAGCGAAGCAGCCAGTCCCCTGCAGCGCCGCTGCTGTTGCCCTGCGCGGTTGCAGTGGGCAGACCCCCCTCCGGTGCCGCCGCCGGCGTCCTTGGATTCATGGTGCGCATTCTTCGGCGATTCGGGCCGCAGTGCCGGGCTGGTCCCCCCCTAGAGGTTGGGATGTTCGTTGGCCCGACAGCGGCGTATGTTGCGGTCGCAGCCACCGGCGCGTGGTCGGTGTCGTCGATTGTTGAGTAGGAAAGGAGAACTGCGATGTTCGCTCTGCGCGCGCTGGCCGTTGCGGCCCTGCTGGTTACGAGTACCACCTCGTTCGCGGACACGCTCAACGGCGGCACGGTCAGTACGCCCGATCCGGTCGCCGAGAACCTGTTCGGGCTGCACCCGCTTGATGGCGCCGGGTTCGTCGACAGCTTCGACTTCAACGTGACCGGCAGCGGCATCGCGGCCGCGGCGATGCAGGATGCCGCGTTCGACCTGAGCGGCAATCCGGGCAGCGCGCCGTTCACGTTCGTTGCGCTGGTGCTGGCTGACGCGTCGAACGTGCCGCTGGACGGCACGACCGGTGTCGACATCGATGGCACTGACGGCTGGAGCGTGTTTGCGAGCCTGCCGGGCGCCGGCACCTATCGCGTGCTGCTGCAGGGCACTGCGCCGCTGTCCGCGACCGATCCGTCCGAGACGCAGTTCTACGCCGGCGTGTTGAGCACGCAGGTTAACCCGGTGCCCGAGCCTGCCACCTACGGCCTGATGGCGCTGGGCTTGTTGGCCCTGGCCGGGCTGCGCCGGCGCCGCTGACGCCGCTGCGGGTCACAGGCCGTGCTCGCCGAGGAAGGCGATGACCTCGTCGGCGCGGACTTCGTAGCCCCAGTGCGTGCGCAGCATGCGGGCGACGAACTCGCACCCGCTCTCGCCTGAATCGAGATCGTCGTAGCGCACGATACGCAGGCGCGCATCACACAGCTCCTGCAGCCGGGGCCGCAGGAAGGTGTCCAGGTCGGCCCCCAGCAGCTGCTGCTGCCGCAGGTAGCCGAACACCGCCTCCACGTCGCCCAGGCGCGGCAGGCGCACGACGGCGGCGCTCGCCTGCAGCCGCAGCAGCAGGTAGGCCTGCGAGAACAGCACCGCCGAGCTCTCGTCGTAGCCGGGCTTCACCGGATCATGGGCCACGGGAAAGCTTGCCCAGTCCAGCGTCACGCCCTGGTGCGGGTAGATGAAGACCTGATGCAGCCCCGGCGTGCCGAAATACAGCGCGTTCGCTGCGAACAGCGGCGCGATGGTATCCAGCAGGTCGTGCAGGAACAGGATCTTGGTCTGGCGGTTAGCCAGCAGGGGCGCGATGCCGTAGCGCGCAAGGCCAGTGGGGTTGTCGGATCGTGCGGCCGCGGCCCGCACGCGAACGGCAAAGGGCTGCAGGCGCAGCACCGCCTGGCCGGCGTCCTGATGCACGGCGGCCAGCCAGTCGGCGTAGGTCACGAACTGCTCGAAGTCGACGATCGGCGTCAGGATCGCGGCGAAGCCGGGGCGCTGCGCGTCCGCGGCCTGCGCCATCGCGTACAGCAGCAGCGAGCCGCCGTAGGACGAGCCCCAGGCCCCGATGAGGCGGCGTTCCACCTGCGGGTTCTGACGCAGGTAGAGCAGGCCGGACAGGGTGTCGTCGATGTCGTCCTGCAGATCGCCGCCGGCATAGATGCGCTGGTACACCATCAGCACGCCGATCCCGTTGAGCAGGTAGGCCAGCGCGCCGCCGCCGGCATCGGCAAGCGTCGCGTAGTCGTAGGCCACGTAGAGCGGGATGCCCGCTGGGTGCGGTGGCCCGTGCACGTCGGGTAGCATGACGAAGCCGTCGGTGGCGGCCTCTTCGCGCGCCTGCGTGTCCAGTGCTTCGCCGGTCCAGTCGATGCCCCCGTAAGGATCCGACAGCAGCACGGCCGGAGCCTTCGCGCCGGCCTGCACGCCGGGGGGCGGGAACCAGATGGCGTAGGTCGGTGAACTGCCGTCGCGCGTGAGCCGCAGGCGTTCGAAGTGGAAGCGGCCGTAGTAAGTGCCGCTGCTCAGGACCTCGACCGTCAGTGCTGTGCCCGCGGTTCCGCCACCGCCGCCGCAGGCTGAAAGAGCCACGCCGCCGCTCAGGATGAGGGTTCGCAGGAAGATCAACGCCATGTGGTCACGCACGAGCGCCATGCTGCAACACCACGACCCGAATCGCAACTTCGGGCCGGCCGTGGCCGCATCGGGCGGATGGGTCGGTGCTGCACGCAGCCGCGTCGGTCTGGGTCGGATCGATATTGGTTCGGCAGAGCCCGCTGCGCTGGGCAGGGCGCATGTCGGTGACGGGTGGGCCGCCTGCGGGTCGCCTGCCGTGCCTGAGGCAGGCCCCACGCTGGCGCAGGCGCAAGCGCGCGCGGGTCCGATTGCATTCTGGCGAGGCGACGGCCGATGAACGCCGCGAATCCCGATCGCAGACGAGTCGAAGCCGCGCAGGTGATGGTGGTCGGCGACGCCATGCTCGACCGCTACTGGTTCGGTGCGGTCGACCGGATCTCGCCCGAGGCGCCGGTGCCGGTGGTGCGGGTCACGCGCGACGAAGACCGGCTGGGCGGCGCGGCCAACGTGGCGATGAACGTCGCCAGGCTGGGCGCCGCCGCCACGCTGATGAGCGTGGTCGGAGTGGACGAAGCGGGCGACCGGATCGCGGGCCTGTTGGCTGCGGCCGGCATCCGCTCCGCGATCGAGCGCGACGAGCGCCTGCGCACGATCGTCAAGTTGCGGGTCATCGGCCGCTCGCAGCAGCTGATCCGGCTGGACTTCGAAGCGCCGCCGCAGGAGGACCTGCTGCTGCGCATGCTGCGCGCCTTCGACGGCGCGGTCGCGCAGCACGATGCGGTGGTGTTCTCCGACTACGGCAAGGGCGGCTTGGCGCACGTCGGCGGCATGATCCGCAGCGCACACGCTGCCGGCAAGATGGTGCTGGTGGATCCGAAGGGCAGCGACTTCAGCCGCTACGCCGGCGCCGACGTGGTCAAGCCGAACCTGGCCGAGCTGGCGCAGGTGGTCGGAGCCTGGACCGACGAGGCCGCGCTGAGCGAGCGCGCGCAGGCGCTGCGCGAGCGGCTGGCGCTGCGGGCGGTGGTGCTGACGCGGGCGGACGAGGGCATCACGCTGTTCGACGCGGACGGGCGCTTCCACGTGCCCGCGGTGGCCCGCGAGGTGTACGACGTGACCGGCGCCGGCGACACGGTGATCGCCACGCTGGCCTGCACGCTCGCCGCGGGTGCGCCGCTGCGTGCCGCGGTGACCTTCGCCAACCGGGCTGCGGGCCTGATCGTGTCGCGCTTCGGGACCGCGGGCCTGACCTTCGACGAGCTGTTCGGATGAACGGCCGCAGCGCTGGAGGACGCGGGCCATGCGGGTAGCGGTTACCGGCGCCGCCGGCTTCATCGGCAGCAATCTGGTGCATGGCCTGAACCGGATCGGGGTCGACGCGATCGTTGCCGTGGACGACTTGAGCGACGGGCCGAAGTTCGTGAATCTGCTGCGGGCGCGCATCGCCGACTACTTCGACAAGGACGAGTTCTACGAGCGCTTCGCGCGCGGTGCGCTGGGCCGCTTCGACGCCGTGTTCCACCTCGGCGCCTGCTCGGACACGATGCAGCACGACGGTCGCTCGATGATGCGCAGCAACTACCGCTGCTCGAAGGACCTGCTCGATGCCTGCCAGCACACGGGCACGCGGCTGATCTACGCGTCGTCGGCGGCGGTGTACGGCGCTGGTGCGCGGTTCGGCGAGGAGCCCGACAACGAGGCGCCGCTGAACGTCTACGGCTGGTCGAAGCTGGTCTTCGACCAGGCGGTGCGGCTGCAGCTGCCGCGCGCCACCGCGCAGGTGGCGGGCCTGCGCTACTTCAACGTCTACGGCCCGCGCGAGCAGCACAAGCAGCGCATGGCTTCGGTCGCCTTCCACCAGTTCCACGAGTTTGGCGCCAGCGGTTCGGTCTCGCTCTTCGGCGACTACGGCGGCTACGGGCCCGGCATGCAGCAGCGCGATTTCGTCTTCGTCGACGACGTGGTCGCCGTGAACCTGTGGTTGCTGCAGCACCCGCAGGTCAGCGGCATCTTCAACGTGGGCACCGGCCGGGCGCAGTGTTTCAACGACGTGGACTGCGCGGTGGTCACCCGGCTGCGGCAGCGCGCCGACCAGGTGCCGCTGCCGCTGGCGCAGCTGGTTGAGTGCGGCTTGGTGCGCTACCAGCCCTTTCCCGACGCGTTGATCGGCAAATACCAGTGCCACACCCAGGCCGACCTTGGCCGGCTGCGCGCGGCCGGCTGCGACCTGGCCTTCAGGGACGTGGCCAGCGGCGTGGCCGCCTACGTCGACTGGCTGTGCGCGACGTGAACACCCAGCAGCTCCTCGACCATGCCGCACAGCGAGTGCCCGATCAGGATGTGCGCTTCCTGGATGCGTGCGGTGACCTGGCTGGGCACCACGATTGCCGGATCGCAGCGGTCGCGCAAGGCGCCGCCGTCGCGGCCGAGCAGGCCGATGCAGCGCATGCCGAGCCCGCGGGCCGCATCGGCGGCCGCCAGCACGTTCGGCGAGTTGCCCGAGGTGGAGATGGCCACCAGCACGTCCCCGGGCCGGCCCAGCGCGCGCAGCTGGCGCGCGAAGACCTGGTCGAAGGCGTAGTCGTTGGCGATGCAGGTCAGGGCCGAAGTGTCGGTGGTCAGCGCCAGCGCCGCCAGCGGGCGCCGGTCGTGCACGAAGCGGCCGGTGAGTTCGGCGGCCAGGTGCTGGCAATCGGCCGCCGAGCCGCCGTTGCCGCACAGCAGCAGCTTGCCGCCGGCCGCCAGCGCGTCGCTCAAGACGCGCGCTGCGGCCGCCACCGCCGGCTCCAGCTGGCCGAGCTGTTTGATCGTGCGCTGGTGCTCCGCCAGGTTGTCCAGAAAGACGGAAGCCA
>CAZKCJ010000026.1:9084-16056 GCA_964550885.1 uncultured Rubrivivax sp.
CCGCGCCGCCTTAAACTGCCCCGATGCTGCGCAAACTGATCGAGGGTCCAGAGGCCGCGATCCGGGTCGCGCGGCTGCCGCGCCCGCTGGTGTTCACCAACGGCGTGTTCGACGTGCTGCACCGCGGGCACGTGGCCTTCCTCGCGGCGGCGCGCGAACTGGGCGCTGCGCTGCTGGTGGCGCTGAACAGCGACCGCTCGGTCCGGCTGCTGGCCAAGGGGCCCGATCGCCCGGTAAATCGGCAGGACGACCGCGCATTCGTGCTGGAGGCGCTGCAGTGCGTCAGCGCGGTCGTCCTGTTCGACGAAGCCACGCCGGTGGCGCTGCTGCGCCAGCTGCGGCCCGACATCTACGTGAAGGGCGGCGACTACGCGATCGAGCAGCTCGAGGAAGCGCAAGTGGTGCGCAGCTGGGGCGGGCAGGCGGCGGCCTTGCCCTTCACGGCCGGCTACTCCACCACCGCGCTGCTGCAGCGGATTCGCGAGACGGCATGAGTGCAGACCTGCCGCGCCGTGCCGCCTTCCTGGACCGCGACGGCGTGATCTGCGTCGACCGGGGCTACCTGCACCGCAGCGAGGACTTCGCGTTCGTGCCGGGTGCGGTGGAAGGACTGCGGCGGCTGGCAGCCTACGGCTATGCACTGACCGTCGTGACCAACCAGTCGGGCATCGCGCGCGGCTACTTCAGCGAGGACGACTACGCAGCGCTGACCCGCCACATGGTGACCCGGCTCGAGCAGGCCGGCATCCGGCTGGCTGGGATCCACCACTGCCCGCACCTGCCGCACGCCGAGGTGGCAGCCTACCGACAGGCCTGCGCTTGTCGCAAGCCGGCGCCCGGCATGATCCTGCAGCTGGCGCAGGCGCTGAACCTGGATCTGGCCGCCTCGGTGCTGGTGGGCGACAAGGGCTCGGACATCCAGGCCGGCCGCGCTGCCGGCGTCGGCCGCTGCCTGCTGGTGCGCAGCGGCCACGCGCTGAGCTCCGCCGAGCTGGCGTCGGCCGATGCGGTCTACGACGATCTGCTGGCCTGTGCGCTTGCCCTGTGCCGCCCGGCCGGGGCTGGCACCGCATCCGCGCCGGCCGACCAGGCCAGCGCTGCGCCACCATGCGTGCGCTGAAGGCTTTGCGCCGCTGCCGTGCTGGCGCGTTGCGCGCCAGCGGCGCGGTCATCCTGGCCGGCCTGGGCGCGGGCTGCGTGCACGTGTCGTATCCGGTGGGGCCGGCGGCCAGCGCGTCCGCGGCGGCGGCTTCGGCCCCAGCAGCCGTCGAGCGCGCGGCCCAGCCGCCGGCGGCAGCGCGCTGGCCTCACCTGCTGCAGGCGGGCGACAGCTTCGAGCTGAAGTTCTTCTACAGCCCGGAGCTCAACGAAAGCGTCGTCATCCGCCCCGACGGCCGGATCTCGCTGCAGCTGGTGGGCGAGGTGCAGGCGGCCGGCCTGGAGCCTGCCGAGCTGGAGGCCGAGCTGCGCCGCCGCTATGCGAAGGAGCTGCGTGACCCCAGCGTGACCGTCATCGTCAAGCAGGTCGCGCCGCAACGCGTGTTCGTCGCCGGCGAAGTGCGCACGCCCGGAGACGTGCTGCTTCAGCCCGACATGACGGCGCTGCAGGCGATCGCGCGCGCCGGGTTCTTCACGCACGACGCCGAGACGCGCAACGTCGCGGTGCTGCGCTACAAGGGTGCCCAGGGGCCGGAGTTCATCCTGCTGGACATGAAGGCGCTGATCGACGGTGCCGGTGGCGCATCGGGCGACATCGCACTGCAGCCGATGGACATCGTCTTCGTGCCGCAGACGCGCATCGCCGGGCTGGCCGACTTCTTCAACCGCTATCTGAACAACATCGTGCCGCTGTGGCGCAACGTCGGCTTCAGCATGATGTACTACACCAACAGCGCGAGGGTGGTCCAGCCCTGAGCGCGAGGCGCCGCGCCCTGCGCGCGCGTTCAGCGGCCGGTGGGCGGCCAGGCGCCGCCGAACACCACCCGCCGCAGGCCCGCAGCCAGGCCGGCCAGCACCCAGAAGATCTTCAGCTCCTGCGAGTGCCCGCCGATGCCGCACAGGTAGAAGGCCAGCAGGCAGGCCGACAGGATCGTGGCGAGCTGCGCCTGATCGGAGCTCCCGTGCGCGGCCGTTTGCTCGAGCTCGCGCAGCAGCAGCAGGTAGAACAACACCAGCGGCAACAGGCCGACGATGCCGTGCATCACCCACACGTCCAGGTACAGGTTGTGCGCGCGCAGCAGGTAGGCCGGCTCCGATCCGTCCTCGTCGCGGCGCGCGTACTCGTCGCCCATCTCGGTGCGCGACTGCTCGATGAACTGCGGGCCGAACTGCTCGTAGCCGAAGCCTAGCAGCGGCCGCTGGCCGATCAGCTGCAGTGCCATGGCGAAGATCTCCCGCCGCATCGGCGTGCTGCCTTCGCGCAGGTACTGCTCGGAGAAGATCCGGTCGACGAAGCCTTCGGGCAGCCACCACGGCGCGGTCGCCGCGCCCAGCGCTGCGGCCGCCAGCAGCGGCGCCAGCGGCAGCCGGCGCTTCCACACGAGGTACGCCACCGCCCCGGCCAGGCCGATCAGCGGCGTGCGGGTGTAGGACAGCACCACCCCCACCAGCTGCAGCAGCGCCATCGCCACCGCGGCCAGCCGCAGCCAGAGCGTGCGCGCGGTGGTGAACCAGTACAGGCACAAGGGCAGGGCCGTGACCATCGTGTAGCTGAACCAGTTCGCGTCACCGATGCCGCCGGTCACGCGCACGAAGTGCACGCCTTCGATCGAGCCGGAGTCAAGGTGCGCGCCGAGCGAAACCCCTTGGCCGAAGCTCAGGTCGATGCCGGGCATGAAGCGCTCGACGATCGCCAGCAGTGCCGACAAGGTGGCGGCCACCGACACCGCGGCGGCCGCGACGCGCAGCCCGCGCGGCGTGATCGCGAGGTTGGCGACCAGCAGGTACGGTGCGAACATCATCGCGTACTTGCCCACCCCGACCAGACCGCTGGCGAACGCCGGCGTGAGCACCGGCGCCAGCAGCGCCACCGCGGCGAAGGCCGCCAGCGGCAGCATGTGCGGCGCCCAGGTCGGCGCGATGCGGTTGCGCAGCATCGCCGTCACCCAGCCCAGCGCGGTCAGGCCGGTGAAGATCTTCGACACCGCCAGCAGGCCGATGCCGGCCGGCGCGTAGCCGCCGATCACCCAGATGATCTGCGTGACCACCATCACCGCCATGCCGACCAGCGGCGCCAGCACCACGCCGATGGCCACCAGCAAGCCCGGCACGGCCAGCACCACCGGTCGGCCGCCGCTGATCACCGTGCTGAGCATCACCAGCAGCGCGATGCCGGCGAGCGTCGCGGCCTGGCGCAGCGGGCGGCGGTGACCGGCTTCGCCGGGGGCTGCAAGCGTCGATTCGGCCGACACGGTGTCGCCTGCGGCGGGTTCAGGACCGTCCAGCGACCGCGCGGCGACGGCCCGGCCGCGGCCAGTAGCGGCTGCAGCGGTTCAGCAGGCTGCCGAGGATCGGGATCTGCGCGCGTGCCAGCACGTCGCGCAGGAACTGCAGTTCATCCACGTGCGTGCGGTCCATCTCCACCACCACGATCACGCCGTCGATGTGCGGCGCCAGCCGCAGCAGGTCGGGACAGGCGGTCAGCGGCGGGGTGTCCCAGACGACCTGCGCGAACTGGCTGCGGGCCTGTTCGGCCGCTTCGGCCAGCACCGCGGCGGCATCCGGCCCGGCGGACCCTGGCGCTTCGCCGCCGCACAGCACCGACACATCGGCTGCGCCCGGCAGCGCCTGCACCGGCAACGGGCCGCTGCCGCCCCACCCCGCCAGACCGCTGCCCCGCAGGCCCAGGCGCTGCGCCAGCACCGGCTGGCGCAGGTGGCCTTCGGCCAGCAGCGTGGGCCCGCGTGCGGCCAGCGCGTGCGCGATGCCAAGCGCGACCGTGGTCACCCCCTCACCACCGCGCGCACTGGTGACGGCGAGATAGCGCGCAGGCAGCTCCGCGCGCAGCCGGTTGAACTCCTGCCTCAGCTCGACCGACGGCGACGCGCCGGCTGCGTTCAAGGCCGCACCTCCGGCAAGCGCGCCAGCACCGGTGCACCCAGCGCCTCGGCGGCGGCCTCGCGCGAGTGCACGGTCGGCCGCAGCGCGTCGCGCAGCACGAAGAAGCCGAAGCTGCCCAGCAGCCCGGCGGCGATCGCGCCCAGGAACAGCAGCATCGAGCGCGGCGCCACCGGATTGACGCTGGCCGTCGGCTTGCCGATCACCGCGACGTTGGAGATGGACGCGGCGTCGAGCGCGTCGGCGATGCGCGCCTCCTCGAGCCGCCGCGCATACAGCTGGTAGCTCTGCTCGGCCACGCCGAAGTCGCGCGTGAGCTGGCGCGACTGCTCGGTCAGGGCGTCCAGCAGGTCGAGCTGTGCCGTCAGCCGCTGGTCCTGCGCGGCCAGTTGCTTGCGCTGCCCGTGCAGGCCGGCCAGCCGCATCCGGTTGTCCGCGAGGCTGCGCTCGACGCTGCGGTAGCCCTCGCTGACGGCATAGGTCTCCGACTGGGTGATCGAGCGCTGCTGCTCGCCCAGCTCCGCCTCGAGCTGTGCCAGCTCGGCCTGGGCATCGGCGACGCGGCGGCTGTCGGCCTTGAACACGCGCTGCAGCTTCTCGATCGCGATGCGCTGGTCGGCAATGCGCGCGGTCAGGGCCTGCACGACCGGGTTGAGCTGGTCGATGCGCGACAGCCGGGTCTCGACGGGCGGCCGGGCCAGCGTCGCGCGCGCCTGCGCGACCTCGGCTTCGAGCCGGCCGATCTCGGTCAGGGTGCGCGACAGCGCCGTGCGCAGGTCGCTCTGCTGCGCCAGCAGCGCACGCCGCTGCTCCTGCAGGTCCCACAGCGCATGCTCGCGGTCGAACTGCCTGCGGCGATTCTCGAGCGCGGCCAGCTCCTGCTTCAGCGCGGCCACCCGTTCGACCAGGAACTGCGTTGCCCCCGGGGTCTTGAAGGCCTTGATGTGGGCGTCGACGTACAGCTCGATCAGCTTGCTCATCACCTCCACGCCGGCCTGCTGATCGGGCATGCGCAGCGTGATCTCGACCACGTCGGCGCGCTTGACCGGCTCGGCCTTCAGCGAGGCCTGCAGCAGCGACACGACCTGCTCGAAGGGTGTCAGCCGCTTCTTCAAGCCGACCAGGATCATCAGTTCGTTGATCGCCCCGCGCACCCGGCGCACCACCGAGCGGGCCGCCTCCTTGATGTGCTCCCAGACGGTCACCGGCGGCTTGCGCGCCAGGAAGTACTCGGGCCCGAAAGCAGTCACCAGAGCCTCGATCAGCGGCTGGCCGCTGATGATCTCGGCCTCCGAGGTGATGTCCTCGGTGCGCCGCAGCGCCGGGGCCGGCGCCGGGCTGGCGATCACCGCGTGCGGCGCCTGCTCGCGCCCGAGCTTGAACAGCAGCCGCGCGGTGATCTCGTACTGCCTGGTCAGGAAGGGCAGCGCGGCCAGCATCCCCAGTGCGAAGACCACGGTAACCGCCGCGATCCACCGCCAGCGCTTCACCAGCACGACCATCAACCAGTCCAGGCGCGGCCCGCTCATGGTGACGCGCGGCTGCGGGGCCGTCGGGGCGGTGGGGCGTTGGACGGGCTCGGTCAAGGGCTTGCTCGTCTACCGGTCGGGACGGCGCCTGGGCGCCGCTGCGCACGCAGCTTACGACGACATCGGCTTCCTCGAATACCTGAACGTGCGGCTCGGATGCATCTTGTATGCACCGTGTGTATGCAGGAAGTCGGTCTAAGCTTATCTGACGATCCTGGATCGCACATCGCCGCAGCCGTTCGCTACCCCACGCACAAGTCAAAACCCGGCGGGAGCCCTTCCGATGACAGCCGTCGCACTCGATTCAGGCCCGAAGCGCCTGATCGGCGTGCAGGGGCTGCGCGGGCTGGCGGTGCTGCTGGTGATCCTGGTGCACCTGCACCACACCGAGGAGCGCTTCGTCAGCGGTGCAGCCTGGCTGGGTGCCTGGAATTCGCTGGGCATCGCCGGCGTCGACATCTTCCTGGTGGTCAGCGGCTTCGTGCTGACCTATCTGGCCTTGGGCCGCTTCGGCGATGCGCAGCACGTGAAGGCCTACGTCTACGCGCGCGTCACGCGGCTGTACCCAATGTACATGCTGCTCACGCTGCTGCTCGTGCCCGTGTACCTGGCGGCGCCGGAGCTGTTCAACACCACCGAGGGGCATCGGGTCAACCTGTGGCGGTCGGTGTTCCTGGTGCCCGACGTCCACCTGCCGCTGATCCCGGTGGCCTGGACGCTGCACCACGAGCTGTACTTCTACATCGTGCTCACGGTGATGCTGATGTTCGCCGAGCGGCACCTGCCGGTGCTGATCCTCGCCTGGGCGGCCGTGACCACGGCGCTGGTCGTCTGGGGGCTGACGGTGCCGCGCGCGCAGCAGGGGGCGTTCGAGCGGGTGCTGTTCAACCCGATCAACTTCGAGTTCATCCTCGGCATGAGCGCGGCCTGGAGCTTCCGGCGCCGGCGCGCGGCGCGCGCCGCCGCGCCAGCGGTCGCGGTGCTGGCGCTGCTCTGGGTGATGGTCGGGGTCGCGCTGTGGGTCGGCCTGACCGGCGAGTGGTGGGTCAGCGATTTCTGGCGGGTGTGGGTCTACGGCGTGCCGGCGACGCTGCTGATTTGGAGCATCGTGGCGATGGAGCTCGACCGCGGCTGGGTGTTCATGCGGCCGCTGGCCTGGATCGGCGACGGTGCCTACTCGATCTACCTGACCCACCTGATGGTGCTGGTGGTGCTGGGCCGCGCCTGGCAGGAGCTGGGCCTGCAGGGCAACTGGCAGAACCCGGTGTTCCTGGCGCTGTCGATCGCGGTGGCGCTGTACTTCGGATACACGCTGTTCCTGCGGGTGGAGGCGCCGATCCTGCGCTGGCTGCGCCTGCACGACCCGCTGCGGCCCAGATCGCTCGCC
>CAZKCJ010000027.1:0-15659 GCA_964550885.1 uncultured Rubrivivax sp.
GGCGGCCTGCGCGCGTTGATCACGCCGCCGCCGCCTTCGCCCTTCAATGCATCGATCACCAACGAGCGCAGCTTCGCGACCGTGGCGCTGCCGCTGGCGCCGATCAAGGCGCTGGGCCGCGCGCACGGCGCGTCGGTGAACGACAGCGTGCTGTGGCTGTGCTCGACCGCGCTGCGCGAGTACCTGCAGGCCGCGCACGCGCTGCCCGCGGCGTCGCTGGTTGCCGGCGTGCCGGTGTCGCTGCGCGCCAGCGGCGACGACGCGATGCGCAACCAGGTGACGATGAGCCTGATCACGCTCGGCTCGCAGCTCGCCGACCCGCACGCGCGGCTGGCGGCGATCCGCGCGTCGACCGCGCGGCTGAAGACCGGGCTGCACGCATTCGGCGCGCTGATCCCGACCGACCTGCCGGCGCTCGGCGCGCCGTGGCTGCTGGGCGCGCTGGTCGCGCTGTGGAGCCGCTCGGGCATCGCCGACCGCGCGCGCGTGGTCAACCTGACGATCAGCAACGTGCCGGGCGCGCCGGTGCCGTTGTACCTGGCCGGCGCGCAGCTGCTCGACTACTACCCGGTGTCGATCGTGATCCACGGCGTCGCGCTGAACATCACGGTGCACAGCTACCTGGACCAGCTGTGCTTCGGGCTGATCGCCGGCCGCCGCGCCGTGCCCGACCTGCCCCTGCTCGCCGCCGCGCTGGAGCGGGCGTTCGATGCGTACCAGCAGCTCGCGCCGCTGGGCTCGCCGCCGCCGGCCGCACGCGGCGAACCGACCTCGCCGCCGCGCCCGCCCAAGTCCAAGGCCCGCCAGGCTGCAACGCCACCGCCGAAGCGTGCACCGCCGCCGAAGGCGGCACGCGAGCCGGTACGCGAGTCGGCGCCGAAGCCGGCCAGGCGCTCGAAGCCCAACGCGGCAACCACGCCGGCATTGCGCGCAATCGCCAAGCCCCGACCCGAATCGAAGGCCAGTTCGCGCGCCCGATCGCAGGTCGAGTCGGCAAGCGGCCTGACCGGCGGATCGGCGCGCAAGGCGGCAGCCGCCACCAGGTCGGCGTCCACCTCCGAGCCTGCGGCCAACGCACCGGCGCGCAGGCGCGGCGCGGTCCGACGGCGCTGAACCGGCGCGCCTGCGCGCAGCGAGCCGCGTGGCGCGGCCCGCGATCCCGGCCTGCATCCCGCACCGCGATCCGCGCGGTCGCGCTGCCGCAGCCGCCTGCTCGATCCGGGCTGCGATTCACCGCGCGATCGCAAGGGTGGCATGCCGGATCCCATACTGACGCCGTCGATATCCGTGCGCGAGCAGCCGCGGCACCGGACAGGCGAACCGAGGCGGCGACGCGGAATCGCACTCACCGGAGCATCGCCATGATTCGTGCATCGCTGTTGATCATCGCCGGCCTGCTGGCCGCCGGCACGGTCGCCGCGCAGACCATCACCCTCGGCGCGTCGACGCAACTCACCGGCCCGGTCGCCAACACCGGCCGCTACTACAAGGACGCCTACGAGTTCGCGATCGAGCGGATCAACGCCGCCGGCGGCGTCAAGGTCGGCTCGCAGCAGGACAAGCTCGTGCTCAAGCTGCTCGACAACCAGTCCGACGTCAACCTGAGCGTGCGCCAGTACGTGCAGCTGCTGTCGCAGGACAAGGTCGACTTCCTGCTCGGCGGCTTCGCCAGCAACTTCATCCTCGCCGACTCGTCGATCGCCGAGAAGAACCAGGTGCCGATGGTCCAGGGCGGCGGCGCCTCCGACCAGATCTACTCGCTCGGCTACAAGTACATCTTCGGCACGCTGGCGGCGGCCAGCGACTACTTCGGCAGCACGATCGAGGCGATGCAGCGGCTCGACCCGAAACCGCGCACGGTCGCGCTGCTGTACGCCGACGACTCCTTCGACGTCGCGGTCGCCGAGGGCACGCGCGCGCTGCTGAAGAAGGCGGGGTTCCAGATCGCGATCGACGAGCGCTACAGCAGCAACGCGTCGGACTTCTCGTCGCTGCTGTCGCGGATCAAGAGCGGCAACATCGACGTCGTGCTGATGGCCTGCCACGAGACCGAGGGCCTGAACTTCATCCGCCAGGCCAAGAGCCTGAACGTGCTGCCCAAGATGTACTCGCTCACCGTCGGCGTGCCCAGCGCCGACTTCCGCCAGGCGCTCGGACGCGACGCCAACGGCGCGTCGGGGATGACCGCGTGGCTGCCGTCGCCGACGCTGAAGGACCAATGGTTCGGCGACGCCGAGCAGTTCGCGAAGGCCTGGAAGGCGCGCTACGGCTACGAGCCCGACTACCACGCAGCCTCGGGCGTCGCGGTGGTCGAGGCCTTCGTCAAGGCGATCGAGGCCGCCGGCAGCACCGACCGCGCGAAGGTGCGCGACGCGCTCGCCAAGGTCGACTTCGACAGCCTGTACGGCCACGTCAAGTTCGGCCCGACCGGGCAGATCAGCCTGCCGCAGGTGATGATCCAGGTGCAAGACGACCGAGTCGTCCCGATCTTCGAAGGCGGCAAGTTCGTCGGCAAGCTGCAGTATCCGCTGGCCGCCTGGGACCAGCGCTGATCAAGCCGGGGATCGCGTGGAGCTCCTCGCGCAGATCCTCGTCAACGGCATCCTGCTGGGGGGGCTGTACGCGCTGATGGCGCTCGGGCTGGCGCTGGTGTGGGGGGTGCTCAACATCGTCAACCTCGCGCACGGCGCGCTGATCATGCTGGGCGGCTACGCGACCTATTACCTGTTCACCGGCGCCGGCATCGACCCGTTCGCTGCGCTGCCGATCACCGCGCTGGCCCTCTTCGTCGTCGGCTGGGCGATCCAGCGCGGCATCCTCAACCTGGTGATCCGCGCGCCGATGTTCAACACGCTGCTGATCACCTTCGGCATCGAGGTCGTGCTCGCGTACCTGGCGCAGTTCTGGTTCTCGGCCGACTTCCGCGCGATCAACCCGGCCTACGCCGGCGCGAACTTCGCGCTCGGCGGCGTCACCGTGCCGAGCGTGCAGGCCGCCGCCTTCGTGATCGCGATCGGGCTGACGGTGGCGATCTGGCTGCTGCTGCTGCATACCCGCGTCAGCCGCGGCATCCGCGCGTCGGCGCAGAACCTGGTCGCGGCGCGGCTGTACGGCGTGAGCCCGAAGCGGATCTACGCGCTGACCTTCGGCATCGGCTCGGCGCTGGCCGGCGTCGCCGGCGGCCTCTATGGCCTGGTGTCGCAGATCAACCCGTACATCGGCGGGCCGCTGACCGCCAAGTCCTTCGTGATCGCGATCATCGGCGGCCTGGACAACCCGCTCGGCGTGATCGTCGGCGGCCTCGCGCTCGGGGTGATCGAGGCGCTGACCTCGCTCTACGTCGGCCCGACCTACCGCGACGTCGCCAGCTTCGGCATCCTGGTGCTGGTGCTGATCGTGCGCCCGACCGGGCTGCTCGGGAGGACGGCGTGAGCGCGCCGCGCCGCGCGCCACGCCTGCGGCGCGCGGCGCGCAGGACCGTGCCGTGAGTGCGCTGGCGCGCGCGCTCGGCATGGCTGCGATCGTGGGCGTGCTCGCCGCGCTGCCGTGGTACGGCAACCCGGTGGTGGTCGAGTTCGGCATCAGCGTGCTGCTGATGGCGGCGCTGGCGCAGGGCTGGAACATCATCGGCGGCTTCACCGGCTATCCGTCGTTCGGCAACTCGGTCTTCTACGGGCTGGGGGCGTACGGCGTCGCGATCGCGATGGCGCAGTTCCAGCTGCCGTTCTGGGTCGGGCTCGCGGCCGGGCTGACGCTGGGCGTCGGCTTCGCCGCGGTGCTCGGCGCCGCGGTGCTGCGGCTGAAGGGCCACTACTTCGCGATCTGCACGCTCGGCCTGGCCTTCGTGATGACCGCGATCATCTCCAACCTGCCGATCGCGGGCAGCAACATCGGGCTGGTGCTGCCGCTGCTCAAGAGCGACGTGCTGTTCTACGAACTCGCGCTCGCGCTGGTGGTGGTCGCGACACTGCTGGTCTACTGGCTCGCTCACAGCCGCTTCGGCTTCGGCCTGATCGCGATCCGCGAGAACGAAGAGGGCGCGGCGGTGATGGGCGTGAACACCACGCTCTACAAGATCCTCGCGTTCATGCTGTCGGCGGCGGTGACCTCGCTCGCCGGCGGCATCTACGCCTACTACATCACCTTCATCGACCCGGTCAGCGTGTTCGACATCGTGCTCAACGTCAAGATGATCATCATGGCGGTGTTCGGCGGCGCCGGCAGCGTGCTCGGGCCGGTGGTCGGCGCGTTCGTGCTGTCGGTGATCGCCGAGGTGCTGGCCACGCGGGTGACCAGCATCGCGAGCATGTTCTTCGGCATCGTGATCGTGGTCGCGGTGGTGTTCATGCCGCGCGGGCTCGCCGACCTGGCCGCGCGGCTGCGCGGCGCCGGCTGGCGCTACTTCCTCGACAACGTACGGTCGCACCGGCTGTAGCGGCAGGCGTGGACAAGCTGCTCGACGTGCGCGCGCTGACCCGGCGCTTCCACGGGCTGCTGGCGGTCGACGCGGTCAGCTTCGGCCTCGCGCGCGGCGAGATCCTCGGGCTGATCGGCCCCAACGGCGCCGGCAAGACGACGCTGGTCAGCATGGTCAACGGCACGCTCGAGCCAAGCGCGGGCGACATCGTCTTCGACGGCCGCTCGGTGCGCTCGCTGCCGGCGTACCGGCGCGCGCACCTGGGGATCGGCCGCACCTTCCAGATCATGAAGCCGTTCCCGGGACTGAGCGTGCTCGAGAACGTCGCGGTCGGCGCGCTCTTCGGCGCCGGCGGCGGCGAGCACGAGCTCGGGCGGGCTCGCGCGCAGGCGCGCGCGAGCCTGGAGTTCGTGGGCCTGGGCGCGCGCGCCGCCAAGCGCGCCGACGAGCTCGGCGGTCCCGACCGCAAGCGGCTCGAGCTCGCGAAGGCCCTGGCGATGAGCCCGCGGCTGCTGCTGCTCGACGAAGTGATGGCCGGGCTGAACAGCGTCGAGATCGAGGAGGTGATCGCGGTGATCCGCAAGCTGCGCGAGCGCGGGATCAGCATCCTGGTGATCGAGCACGTGATGAAGGCGATCCGCAGCCTGTGCGACCGCGTGCTGGTGCTGCACCACGGCGTGAAGATCGCCGAAGGGGCGACCGAGCAGGTGCTCGCCGACCCGCGCGTGGTCGAGGCCTACCTCGGGCGCAAGCGGCAATGAGCGCCGCACGGCCGCCCCGAAGGCGCACGCTCCCCCTCGGGGGGACGGCCCGCAGGGCCCAGGGGGCAAGATGAGCGCCGCACGGCCACCCCGAAGGCGCGCGGCCTTGCAGGCCGCGCTGGGCCTCGCGGCCCAGCCGTTCACCTGGCGTGGACGGTCCACAGGACCGTCCACGTCCGGGCGAACCCCCCTCGGGGGGACGGCCCGCAGGGCCCAGGGGGCATGATGCCCGCGCCGCTGCTCGAGATCGCGCAGCTGCGCGCCGGCTACGGCGGGATGCCGGTGCTGCGCGGACTGAGCCTCGCGATCCGCAGCCGCGAGATCGTCGCGCTGGTCGGCAGCAACGGCGCTGGCAAGACGACGATGCTGCGCGCGATCTCGCGCCTGATCGACGCGAGCGGCGAGATCCGCTTCGACGGCCGCGACCTGCAGCTGGCGAGCGCCGACGAGGTGTTCGCGCTCGGGCTGGTGCAGGTGCCCGAGGGACGCCAGCTCTTCGACCGCATGAACGTCGAGGAGAACCTGCTGATGGGTGCGTACCGGCGGCGCGACGCCGCGGCGATCCGCGACGACCTCGAGCGCATCTACCAGCTGTTCCCGCGGCTGGCCGATCGGCGCCGGCAGTGGGCCGGCAGCATGTCGGGCGGCGAGCAACAGATGTGTGCGATGGGCCGCGCCCTGATGGCGCGGCCGCGGCTGATCATGGTCGACGAGATGAGCCTCGGCCTCGCGCCGGTGGTCGTCGACCTGCTGTGCGACACGATGCTGCGCATTCGCGACCAGGGCATGACCGTGCTGCGGGTCGAGCAGGACGTGCACGCGGCGCTGTCGGTGGCTGACCGCGGCTACGTGCTGGAGACCGGCGAGATCGTGCGCGAGGGCAGCGCGCGCGAGCTGGCCGACGACCCGCAGGTGCAGCACGCGTATCTCGGCATCTGAGCCGGTGCCGGCGCCGAGCACGCCGGCACCGGGCCGCCCGCTCGATCCGTCATCGACCCGTCATCGACCCATCCGCCGGCTGCGCTCACGGCTTGTGGCACAGTGCCGGGGCGCCCGCACCCGCACCCGCACCCGCACTCGGGCACGGACGCCAAGCCGCCTGCACTGGGCGGGCCTGCCCCTCGCCCCCTCGATGCCCGCCTCGCCCCCCGCCGAACCCGACGACCCCTGGGCGTGGCTCGAGGCGGTGCAGTCCGAGCGCGCGCTCGACTGGGTGCGCGCGCGCAACGCCGAGACGCGGCAGCGGCTCGAGGCCTGGCCCGCGTTCGCGGCGGTGCGCGCGCGCACGCGCGCGATCCTCGACGCGAAGGATCGCATCCCCGCGGTCGTGCGCCGCGGCGCGCACCTGTACGACTTCTGGCAGGACGACGCGAACCCGCGCGGGGTCTGGCGGCGCACCACGCTGGCCGAGTTCCGCTCGCCCGCACCGGCGTGGGAGCTGCTGCTCGACGTCGACGCGCTCGGCGGCAGCGAGGGCGAGAACTGGACCTGGGGCGGCGCGGTCTGCCTCGGACCGGCGTACCGGCGCTGCCTGCTGCGCCTGGCGCGCGGCGGCGCCGACGCGGTGGTCGTGCGCGAGTTCGACCTGGTCGCGCGGCGCTTCGTCGACGACGGCTTCGTCGTCGACGAGGCCAAGACCGAGATCGAGTGGCTGGACGAGGACACGGTCTACGTCGGCACCGACTTCGGCCCCGGCTCGCTCACCGACTCGGGCTACCCGCGCGTGATCCGGCGCTGGCGGCGCGGCCAGCCGCTGGCGGCGGCGCCGCTGGTGTTCGAGGCGCGCACGAGCGACGTGCTCGCCGGCGTCAGCGTCGACCGCTGCCCCGGCTACGAGCGCACCGTCTTCAGCCGCGCGCCCGGCTTCTTCAGCAGCGAGCTGTGGCTGCTGCGCGGCGAGCAGCTGCTGCCGCTGCCCAAGCCCGAGGACGCCGAGCTGGCGTTCTGGTACGACCACGTGCTGCTGAGCCTGCGCAGCGACTGGGACGAAGCCGGCACCACCTGGCCGCGCGGCGCGCTGCTGGCCGCCGACTCACGGGCCTACCTGGCCGGCCGCGCGCAGTGGCGCGCGCTGTTCACGCCGACCGCGACCCGCTCGCTCGCCGGCTACGCGAGCACCCGCCGCGCGCTGCTGCTGGAGGTGCTGGACGACGTCGCCGGCCGGCTGGTCGAGCTGCAGCCGCCGGCGGCGGGCTCGTCGGCGCCGTGGGCGCAGCGTGCGGTGGACGCGCCCTTCCCCGGCACGCTGCAGCTGCGCAGCCTGCACGATCCGCTGGTCGCAGACGACCCGCTGGGCGCGCAGTACCTGTTCGGCTACACCGATTTCCTGACGCCGGACACGCTCGCGCTGGCCAGCGTCGGCAGCGACGCGCGCGCGCCGCTGAAGGCGCGCCAGGCCTGGTTCGACGCGTCGGGCATGCGCGCCGAGCAGCACTTCGCGCGCTCGCGCGACGGCACCCGCGTGCCCTACTTCGTGGTCTGGCCGGCGCGCGCGCAGGCCGACGCCGAGCGCCCGACGCTGCTGTACGGCTACGGCGGCTTCGAGGTCAGCGAGCAGCCGTTCTACTCGGGCGTGTGGGGCAACGCGTGGCTCGCGCGCGGCGGCGTGCTGGTGGTCGCGAACATCCGCGGCGGCGGCGAGTACGGCCCGGCCTGGCACCAGGCGGCGCTGCGGCGCCACCGCCAGCGCGCGTTCGACGACTTCATCGCGGTCGCCGAGGACCTGCTCGCGCGCCGCGTCACCCGGCCGGCGCGACTGGGCATCAAGGGCGGCAGCAACGGCGGGCTGCTGGTCGGCGCGGTGATGCTGCAGCGGCCCGAGCTGTTCGGCGCGGTCGTCTGCCAGGTGCCGCTGCTGGACATGCGGCGCTACCACCGGCTGCTCGCCGGCGCGAGCTGGATCAGCGAGGACGGCGACCCCGACGATCCCGCCGACTGGGCGGCGCTGGCCGCCTACAGCCCGTACCAGAACGTGCCGCCGGCCGCGCGGCGGCTGCCGCCGGTGCTGTTCACGACCAGCACCCGCGACGACCGCGTGCACCCGGCGCACGCGCGCAAGATGCTCGCACGGCTGCGCGCGGCCGGCCACGCCGCCTGGCTGTACGAGAACATCGAGGGCGGCCACGGCGCCGCCGCCGACAATGCGCAGCGCGCCGACATGAGCACGCTCGAGTTCGGCTTCCTGTGGCAACAACTGGGAGACCTGCCGTGACCGCTGCGGCCATCGTCCACGACCCCCGCGCACAGCGCTTCACCGCCGAAGTCGAGGGCGGCACCGCCGAGTGCGCGTACCGGCTGGTCGGCACCCGCATGGACATCGTGCACACCGAGGTGCCGCCGCAGGCCGAGGGCCGCGGTGTCGCCGCCGCGCTGGTGCGCGCCGCACTCGCGCACGCGCGCACGCAGGGCTGGCAGGTGCGGCCGCTGTGCAGCTACGTCGCCGCGTACATGCGCCGGCACCCCGAAACCCAGGCGCTGCTCGCCAGCTGAAACCCGATGACTGCTGCCCCGCCCCCGATCGACCCCGCCGCGCAGGCAGTGCTGGACTTCTGGTTCGGCGCGCCCGGCGAGCCGCAGCACCTGCAGCCGCGCGCCGAGTGGTTCGGCAAGGACGCGGCCTTCGCCGCCGCGATCCGCACCCGCTTCGGCGCGCTGATCGAAGCCGCGCTGCGCGGCGAGCTCGGCGGCTGGACAGCGCCGCCGCAGGTGGCAGTCGCCCGCATCATCGTGCTCGACCAGTTCACCCGCAACGCGCTGCGCGACCAGCCGCGGATGTACGCCGGCGACGCGCAGGCGCTGGCCGCGGCGCAGGCGCTGGTGGCTGCCGGCGCCGACCGCGCGCTGCCCGGGGTGATGCGCCAGTTCGTCTACCTGCCCTTCGAGCACGCGGAGGACCTGGCGCTGCAGCGCGAGTCGATGCGCCTGTTCAGCCGGCTCGCGCAGGACGAGCCGGCGCTGGCCGACCTGACCGAGTGGGCGCGCAAGCACCTGGAGATCGTCGAGCGCTTCGGCCGCTTCCCGCACCGCAACGCGATCCTTGGCCGCGCGTCGACGCCGGCCGAGCTCGAGTTCCTCCAGCAGCCGGGCTCGTCGTTCTAGCGCGCTCGCGCGCCCGCCGCGCTCGCGACCTTACCTGCGGCCGCACTCAAGGCAGCACTCGCGGTCGCAGCCACCGCTGCGCTCGCGTCGGTGCGCCGGCCCGGCGGCCGCGGCGCGTCAGCCGTCGAGCAGCGCCGGATCCCACGCGTGCACCTGCTGGCGCTGCTCGCCCAGGCCCTGCACGCCCAGCGTGATCAGGTCGCCGGGCTTCAGGAACACCGGCGCCGGCTTGCAGCCCATGCCCACGCCGGGCGGCGTGCCGGTGGTGATGCAGTCGCCCGGCTCCAGCGTCATGAAGCGGCTCAGGTACGCGACCAGCGCGGCGACGCCGAAGATCATCGACTGGGTGTTGCCGGTCTGGCGGCGCTCGCCGTTCAGGTCCAGCCACAGCGCCAGGCGCTGCGGGTCGGGCACCTCGTCGGCGGTGACCAGCCACGGGCCGATCGGGCCGAAAGTGTCGCAGCCCTTGCCCTTGGCCCACTGGCCGCCGCGCTCGAGCTGGTACTCGCGCTCGGACAGGTCGTTGACCACGCAGTAGCCGGCCACGTACTGCAGCGCGTCGGCCTCGGCGACGCAGCGCGCGCGGCTGCCGATCACCACGCCGAGCTCGACCTCCCAGTCGCTCTTGACCGAGTTCGGCGGCAGGACCACCGGGTCGTTGGCGCCGATCGCACAACTGGTGGCCTTCAGGAACACGATCGGCTCCGGCGGCACCGGCAGCTTGGCCTCGGCCGCGTGGTCCGCGTAGTTCAGGCCGATGCCGATGAACTTGCCCATGCCGGTCCAGGGCACGCCACAGCGCCCCGGCGCCAGCTCCGGCAGCTCGGCCGGTACCAGCCGAGCGAGCCGGCGCAGCCCGGCCGGGCCCAGCGTCGCCGCGCTCAGGTCGGCGACCTCGCCCGACAGGTCGCGCAGCGTGCCGCCGGCGTCGAGCAGTGCCGGCTTCTCGGCGCCCCTGGGTCCGACGCGCAGCAGTTTCATCGTGGCTCTCCTCGGTCTTTGGCTGAGCCGCCGGCAGCCGGCGGCGCGGCGGCGCGCTATGGTAGTGACTCCTGCGCGGCCGCGTGGCGTCGGCGGCCTTGGCGCTGCCGACGCGGCGGCTGTGCACCCGCCTGCTGCGGCAGCGCCGAACCCTAGAATCGCCGCCAACGCCAAGCTGCCGCCCCGCCCGATGCCGACCCGCCGCCACGTCACTGCGCTGCTGTGCGCGGCGGCAACGCCCGCCTGGGCGCTGCAGCGGCCGACCGCCGCGGTGGTGCTGACGATCGGCGGCCGCGTCGGCGAGCCCAATGCCGGCGCGCTGGCGGTGTTCGACATGACGATGCTCGAGCGGCTGCCGCAGCACAGCTTCGTCACCCGCACGCCCTGGTTCACGCAGCCGCGCAAGTTCAGCGGGCCGCTGCTGCGCGACGTGCTCGCCACCGCCGGCTGCGACGGCACGACGCTGCGCGCGACCGCGCTCAACGACTACGAGGTCGAGCTGCCGTTCGACGACGCCCGCCAGCACGACGTGCTGCTCGCGCGGCTGCTCGACGACCAGCCGATGTCGGTGCGCGACATGGGGCCGCTGTTCATCATCTACCCGTTCGACCGCGATCCGGCGCTGCGCAACACGATCTACTACAGCCGCTGCGCCTGGCAGCTGACGAGGCTGGACGTGCTGTGAACGGCCCCGCGGCGGCGCCCGCAGCGGCCGGCACGGCCCCCGGGGTCGAGGATCGGCCGGCCGACGCCGCTTCGGCCGACGCCGCCGCGGTCGCCGCGGACACCGCGAAGCTGCGGCGCTTCACGCTGGTCGGGCTGCTCGGGCTGCTGCTCGCGCTGGTGCTGGCCGCGGTCGCGCTGGTGCAGGTGCGCCAGGCGACGATGCTGCGCCAGGCGGTGGCCGCGCAGAACGACTACGTCGCGCTGACGCTGTACCAGATCGAGATCGAATACCTGCGGCTGCGCGAGCAGTGGGTGCGTGCGCTGGCCGCCGATACGGCCATCGACCGCGACGCGCTGCAGCTGCGCTACGACATCTGGGTCAGCCGGGTCGACCTGCTGCGCAACGAGCGCACCGCAAGGCTGATGCTGGGCAGCCACGACTACCGCGACACCAGCGCGCGGCTGCTGGCGTTCATCGCCCGCGCCGACCGCGCGCTCGGCCCGGCGCCGGCCGCGCAGCCGCTGGACGCGGCCTTCCTGCGCGCGCTGGAGCCGGAGCTGGTCGCGCTTGGCCAGCCGATCCACATGCTGTCGGTCAACGCCGCGCACAACATCAGCGAACAGATGGCCGAGCGCAGCGCCGCGGTCCAGCAGCACAACCAGATCAGCCTGCTGCTGACGCTGTTCCTGTCGGCGCTGGTGCTGGCCTTCGCGCTGCTGACGATGCGCCAGCTGCGGCTGCTGCAACGGCGCGAGCGCGCGCTGGTCGAGCTGACCGAGCACCTGCGCGCGGCGCAGCACCAGGCCGAGCAGGCGAGCGCGGCCAAGAGCGTGTTCCTCGCGAACATGAGCCACGAGATCCGCACGCCCTTCCACGGCCTGCTGGGCATGCTGTCGCTGCTGCGCGGCAGTGGGCTGAACGCGCGCCAGATCGACTACCTGCGCACCGCCACCGAGAGCGCCGACCACCTGCTGACCGTGCTCAACGACGTGCTCGACATGTCGCTGCTCGAGTCGGGCCGGCTGACGCTGGCCGAGGAGCCGGTGGACCTGCGCGAGCTGCTGCGCGAGGTCGACGCGCTGATGCGCCCGCAGGCGCAGCGCAAGGCGCTGGCGCTGCACGTCGGCGCCGACCCCGAAGTGCCCGAGCGCGTGCGCACCGACCGCACCCGGCTCAAGCAGATCCTGTTCAACCTGCTGAGCAACGCGGTCAAGTTCTGCGACCGCGGCGCGGTGGTGCTCGAGCTGCACCGGGTGCGCGCCGCCGAAGGCGACGAGCAGCTCGAGTTCGTGGTCACCGACACCGGCATCGGCATGGATCCGGCGACGCTTGCGCGGCTGTTCCAGCGCTTCGTCCAGGGCGACGAATCGCGCTCGCGCCGCCACGGCGGCACCGGGCTGGGGCTGGAGATCTCGCGCAGCCTCGCGCGGCTGATGGGCGGCGACATCGGCGCGCACAGCGTGGTCGGCGAAGGCAGCCGCTTCGTCGTGCGCCTGCCGCTGCGCGCGGTGACGGCGGCGGCGCCCGCGCTGCCGGCGCCGGCCGCGACCGCGGGCGCCGACGAACCGCACCTGCGGGTGCTGGTCGCCGAGGACCACCCGGTCAACCGCCAGTACATGGCCGCGCTGCTCGACGGCATGGGCCACGAGGCGGTGTTCGCGACAAACGGCATGGAGGCGGTGCAGGCGCTGCACGACGGGCGCTTCGACGTCGTGCTGATGGACCTGCACATGCCGCTGCTCGACGGCGTCGGCGCGACCCTGGCGATCCGCGCGCTGCCCGACAGCGCCGCCGCCACCGTGCCGATCATCGCGCTCACCGCCGACGCCTTCACCCAGACCCGCGAGCGCTGCCTGATGGCCGGCATGAACGACTTCCTGGCCAAGCCGGTCAGCCCCGACAAGCTCGCCGCGACGCTGCGCCGGCTGTTCGGCCGCGAAGCCGCCGGCGACGCGGCGCACGCCGCCGCGCCCGAGCCGGTCGCCGCCGACGCCGGCGCGCTGCTGCTGGACCGCTCGACGCTCGACGGCGCGCTGCACGCGATGTCACGCGAGCGGCTCGCCGCGGTGCTGCGCAGCTTCTTCGACGACGGGCCGCAGATCGTGCAGCAGCTGCGCGCGGCGCTGCGCGACGGCCAGGCGCTGGACCTGCGGGTGCGCGCGCACGCGGTGCGCGGCGCGGCGCTGAACTTCGGGCTGGCCGCGCTCGCGCAGACCGCGCAGGCGCTGCACGAGGGCGCGACCCACGTGCCGGCGCACGAGATCGCACGGCTGATCCAGCGCTTCGAGGACCAGCTGGGCGCGAGCCGCATCGCCTGCGAGCGCGCCGGGCTGCTCGATCCGGCGCCGGCCTGAGCCGCGCCGCCCGGGCCGCACGGCTGCGCGTCGCAGGCTGAGCCGCAGGCGCCCACGCGGCCGCAATCCACCGGCTCGCACGCATGACGACGTTGACAAGGCTCGAGCTCAAGGTGCCGCCGCCGGCGGTCTTCGCGGTCTGCGCCGCGCTGCTGTGGCTGCTCGCGCGCTGGGCGCCGATGCAGCTGCTGCCGCGCCCGCAGGCCGCAGTCGTCGCCGCCGTCCTGCTCGCCGCCGGCGCCGGCGTCGCCGCCGCCGGGGTGCTGGCGTTTCGCCGTCACCACACCACCGTGAACCCGCACGCCCCCGGCCGCGCCGCCCGCGTGGTGCGCAGCGGCATCTATCGCTTCAGCCGCAACCCGATGTACCTCGGTCTGCTGCTCGTGCTGGCTGCGGTTGCCGTCACCTTCCCCAGCGCGCCCGGCGCACTCGTGCTGGCGCTGTTCGTCGGCTACCTCGACCGCTTCCAGATCCGCCCGGAGGAGCGCGCGCTGCTGCAGAAGTTCGGCGCGGAGTACGCCGCGTACCAGCGCGCGGTGCGGCGCTGGCTGTGACCCGCGCCGGCGACTGCAGCAGCGGTGGCGGCGCCGCCGCCGGCCGGCCGGTCGACCGGGCGCGCCGGCCTAGACGATCACCGGCTCGGGCTCCAGCCGGATGCCGAAGCGGCCGTACACGCTCTCCTGGATCGCGCGCGCCAGCGTCAGCACCTCGGCGCCGATCGCGCCGCCGCGGTTAACCAGCACCAGCGCGTGCTGCGCGTGCACGCCGGCGCGGCCGACCGACTTGCCGCGCCAGCCGCAGGCGTCGATCAGCCAGGCCGCGGCCAGCTTCGCGCTGCCGTCGGGCAGCGGGTAGTGCACCACCGACGGGTCGCGGCCGATGATGTCGCGGCACTGCTCGGCGCTGACCACCGGGTTCTTGAAGAAACTGCCGGCGTTGCCGAGCAGCGCCGGGTCGGGCAGCTTCGCGCGGCGGATCGCGCAGACCCAGTCGAAGATCGTGCGCGCGTCGGGCGCGTCGATGCCGCTGTCGTGCACGCGCCGCTGCAGCTCCAGGTAGCCGAGCACCGGCCGCCACGGCTTGGGCAGCCGCAGCCGCACCCGGGTGATCAGCGTCTTGCCGGCGAGCAGCTGCTTGAACACGCTGTCGCGGTAGCCGAAGGCGCAGGCATGGGCGTCCAGCGTGACCTCGCGGCCGGTGACCAGGTCGACGCCGTCCAGCGACTCGAAGCGTTCGGCCAGCTCGACGCCGTAGGCGCCGATGTTCTGCACCGGCGCGGCGCCGACGGTGCCCGGGATCAGCGCCAGGTTCTCCAGCCCCGGCCAGCCCATCGCCAGCGTCCAGTCGACCAGCGCGTGCCAGCTCTCGCCGGCGCCGGCCTCGACGATCCACGCATCCGCGGTCTCGCGCAGCAGCCGCCGCCCCGGGATCTGCACCTGCAGCACCACCGCCGGCACGTCGCGCGTGGGCACCAGGTTGCTGCCGCCGCCGAGCACCAGCTTGGGCGCCGGGCCTAACTCGCGGTGGTCGACCACGCGGCGCACCTCGGCCGGGCTGCGCACGCGCACCAGCGCTGCCGCCACCGCCGGCAGGCCGAAGCTGTGCAGCGCGCGCAGGCTCGCGCGGCGTTCGACCTCGAGTTCGCCGGTGGCCGTGATCATGGGAGAATTTTCGTCGATTGCAGCCTGCACGCGCGCCATGCCCAGCTTCGACACGACCCTCGAGCCCGATGCGGTGGAACTGCACAACGCGGTCGACCACGGCAACAAGGAGATCGCCAACCGCTTCGACTTCAAGGGCTCGAGCGCGCGCATCGAGCTGATCGCGCAGGCCAAGGAGCGCAGCCTGGTGCTGCACGCCGACAGCGACTTCCAGCTCGGCCAGGTGCGCGACATCCTGCTCGCCAAGCTCGCCAAGCGCGGCGTCGACGTGCGCTTCCTCGACTTCAGCGCGAAGCCGCAGAAGGCCGGCGGCGACAAGCTGCGCCAGCCGGTGGCGGTCAAGGTCGGCGTCGACGCGGCCACCGGCAAGCGCATCCAGCAGCTGATCAAGGGCTCGAAGCTGAAGCTGCAGGCCGCCTACCAGGGCGATGCGGTGCGCGTCAGCGGCGCCAAGCGCGACGAGCTGCAGGCGGCGATCGCGCTGATCAAGCGCGAGGTCGCCGAGCTGCCGCTGGGCTTCGGCAACTTCCGCGACTGACGCAGGGGGCGCGATCAGGCGCGCCGCAGCCGCCATGGCAGGCCGCTTCGCCAGGCAGCGCGCGACCGGCGCCCGCCCGCGCGCCGGCTGCGGCGGCGCCGTGGCGCGGCCGCGCGCGGTCGCCGCCCAGCGCCGCGCGGCGATCGAAGCGGCCGGGCGAGGCGTCGGCGCGCTGCGGCGCC
>CAZKCJ010000028.1:0-15642 GCA_964550885.1 uncultured Rubrivivax sp.
ACCCTGCAGCGCTGCGCGCTGCGAGCTTCGCGCCTGGGAGCGGCGGCCCGGCGCGCTCAGGCTGCGCGCGACGCGGGCTTCCTGCGTTCGGGCCATGGCTTCCAGCGCTGGTGCAGCCACCACCACTGCTCGGGGCGGCGCACGATCAGGTGCTCGAGCGCGCGGTTGTACGCGCGGGTGGTCAGCGCGATCGCGCGGCTGGTGTCCGGGTCGTCGACCGCGGCCACCGGCGCTTCGAAGCGCAGCACGTGGCGGCCGTCGGCTTCGCGCCAGCAACTGGCCGGCAGCACCGGCGCGCCGGTGGCGAGCGCGATCACCGCCAGGCTGCGGAAGGTGCCGGCCGGGTGGCCGAAGAATTCGACCTGCACGCCGTCCTTGCGCTGCGCGTGCTGGTCGAAGGGGAACACGATCAGGTCGCCGGCGGCCAGCCGGTTGAGGATCGCGTCGAGCCCGCCGCGCTTGGGCAGCACGCCGAAGCCGGCGGCGCGGAAGCGCCGGGTGACCAGCCGGTCGAGCCACTCGGGCCGGATCGGCCGGCGCACGAAGTGGAAGCGCCCGTGGGCCTGCGGGAACTGCGCGAGCCCGGCGACGGTGGCGATCTCGAAGTTGCCGAAGTGGCCGGTCAGGATCAGCACCCCCTTGCCCTGTGCGTGGGCGGCCAGCAGCAGATCCAGGTTCTCGACCCGCGCCATCGCCAGCTTGCGCGCGCGCGGCAGCCACGGATAGCGCAGGAACTCCCACGCGAGCCGGCCAAGGTGGCCGTAGTGGCCGATCGCCAGCCGTTCGATCTCGGCTTCGTCGACGGTGTCCCCGTAGACGCGCCGCAGGTTGTCGAGCACCACGCCGCGCCTGAACGGCAGCAGCCGGTACAGCCAGCGCGCGGCGCGCGACGGTTGCGCGTGCTGCGGCAGCGCGAAGGCCATCGCGGTGGCCTGATGCCGGTCGTGCGTCAGCGACAACTGGATGCCGCGCAGCCGGTTGCGGCCGAGCGCGGTCTGCGCGGCGATGCTCGCCTCGACCTGCGGCGCGCCGTAGCCGTCGCGCACCACGCCGAAGTCGGTCGGCCCGACCAGGCCGAGCGCCACCTCGCGCGGCAACAGCTTGGCGCAGGCTTCCTTGGCGGCGAAGCGCGCAGCCAGGCTGGCGGCGCGGCCCGGGCCTACGCCCGCGTCGCGCAGCTCCTGCGCGCTGAACCACTGGCCCAGGTGTTCGGCCGGAGTTTCGGCCAGCAGCCGCTCGATGCGTGCGATCTCGACGGTGTCGACGCCGCAGCGCACCGCGTCGGCCGGCGCGGCGGGCGCGGCTGCAGGTGCAGCCGCCGCCTGCGCGCCGCCGGCGATCGCCGCGTTCACGCCGGCGCCGCGCGCAGCACGCAGGCCACGTTGTCGCCGCCGAAGCCGCGCGAAATCACGAGCGCGGTGTCGCCGGCGAGCGGCCGCGTTGCGGCGGCGACGTTCAGCCCGGTGCAGGCCGGATCGAGCGTGCGCAAGGTCGCGATGCCGGGGGCGCTGCGCGCGCGCAGCGCGGCCAGCCCGACGGCGGCCTCGATCAGCCCCGACGCGGCCAGCAGGTGGCCGATCGCCCACTTGAAGGCGGTCACCGGCGGCATCGCGGCGCCGAACACGCGGCCCAGCGCGCGCGCCTCCGACGCGTCGGAATTGGGCGTGCCGTTGCCGTGCGCGACGACTAGCGCGATGTCGGCCGGCGCCAGGCCGGAGGCGGCCAGCGCCGCCTCGACCGCGCGCTGCAGCGCGGCGCCTTCGTCGTCCACCGGCAGCAGGCCGAGCGCATCGCCGGCGTTGCCGACGCCCAGCACCTCGCCCAGCACCGCGGCGCCGCGATCGGCCGCGGCGGCTTCGGTTTCGAGCAGCAGCGCGGCCGCGCCTTCGCCCATCGCGCTGCCGTCGTGCTCGGCGTCGAAGGGGCTCAAGCCGCGGCCCGACATCAGGCCCAGGCGCTGGTAGTACAGCAGCGCCTGCGGCTCGATCGGTGCGTCGTGGGCGACTGCGAGGGCGCGCGCGCATTCGCCGGCGCGCAGCGCCTCGGCGGCCTCGGCCAGCGCCAGCAGGCCGCTGACGCTGTGGTGGGTGATGCAGGCGTTCGGCCCCTTCAGGCCGTGGCGGATGCCGACGTGGCCGAGCACGTTGTTGGGCAGCGCGGTCAGCAGCCACATCGGGTTGACGGTGGCGCTGAGCTCGCGGCCGAAGGTGGGCAGAGCACCCTGCGCGATCAACGGCAGGTAGTCGTACTGGTTCGAGAAGTTGCCGCTGCCCGAGCCGACGTACACACCGGTGGCGTCGGCAACGCGTGCGGCCGCGGCTTCATCGAGCGTGCCGCGCCAGGCGTCGAAGGCGGCTTGATCGAGCGCGCGGCCGGCGGCGAACAGGCCGAACACGTCGCTGCGGCGGATGAACTTCAGCAGCTTGCGGTCGCCGGTGAGCTTGGCGGCGTTGTACTCGGGCACCTCGGCGGCGATGCGCACCGGCCAGCCGCTGGTGTCGAAGCTCTCGACCGCGCGGATCGCGCTGTGGCCCGCGAGCACTGCCGCGAGCACCTCGTCGGCCGAGCGCCCGGCGCCGCAGATCGCGCCGGAGCCGGTGATGACGATGCGCGGCGTGCTCACCGCACGGTCCTTTGCATGGCGCGGTGTTTGCGCAGGACGGTTGTGCGGCACTTTGCGGTGCCAGACCGCAAGTCGGCTGCAAGCCGCGGTTGTGCTCGCTTCGCACGGCTGCGGCGGTGCGCGATACGTCTCGAGGCCGCTGAGACAAAGCCGACGAGGGGGTGGCCGGCACCATCGGCACGCTTTGGCACCGAATGCTCCAACACCGAATGCTTGGGCACCGAATGCTCGGGCGCCGAACAAGCAAGCCGTTCGCGGCACGCACTGCGATCTTGGCAAATCACTGACCGGGCCGACGGCGGGGTGGCCGACGGAGCGAATAAGAAGTTGGCTGAGCGGAGTCGGCCACCCCGTCGGCGGCCCAGCGCGCCACGTTGCCGCCCTCGATCAGCCCCTCGGCGTGCATGGTCGAACAACCGCAGCGAGCCGAAACCCGAATGCAAAGGATCGTGCGTCACTCGATCTCTTCGTGACGTCGAAGGACGTAGGAGGCGATTCATCTCACGCCTCCTTCGCGACGAGCGCGTCGGTCGCGTCCGGGTGACGCAAGGCCAGGCAACTGTTCGAGCCGCCGAAGCCGAGCGAATTGGACAGCACCAGCCGCACCGCGCGCTGCCGCGGCGCGTCGCGGATCACGTCGACCTCGCAATCGGGGTCGAGCTGGCGCAAGTTTGCACTCGGCGGCAGCGTCGCGTGGTGCACCGCGAGCGCGCACACCGCCGCCTCGACCGCGCCAGCCGCGGCGATCAGGTGGCCCATCACGCTCTTGGTCGAGCTGACCGCGACCTGCGGCCAACGCTCGCCGAATACGGCGCGCACCGCCGCGCATTCGCTGCGGTCGTTCATCGGCGTCGAGGTGCCGTGCGCGTTGAGGTAGTCGACTTCGTCCAGGCCGGCGCCGGCATCGGCCAGCGCCTGGTGCATCGCCTGGATCGGGCCGTCGCCCGACGGGTGCGAATCGGTGATCCGGTAGCTCGACAGCGAGTTGCCGTCGCCGGCCAGCTCCGCATAGATGCGCGCGCCGCGCGCGCGCGCCGCGGCCCAGTCCTCGACCACCAGGAAGCCGGCGCCTTCGCCGAGCACGAAGCCGTTGCGGGTCGCGTCGAACGGGCGGCTGGCGCGCTCGGGCGTGTCGTTGTCGGGCGAGACCGCGCCCAGCAGGCAAAAGCCCGCCAACCCCACCGGGTTGATCATCGAATCGAAGCCGCCGACCAGCACGCGGTCGGCGACGCCGCGGCGGATCAGCTTCAGCGCGGTGCCCACTGCCTGCCCACCCGACGCGCAGGCGGTGTGCACCGAGCTCTGGTAGCCGCGGATGCCGAACACCCGCGTCAGCAGCGCCGCGCCGGCGCTGCTCTGGCTGCGGCAGAAGGCCACCGGATCGGCGGCCGAGCCCTGCGCGGCGAGCAGCCGCTGAGTGTCGAGCTGGCCGTCGGGCGCGGCCTCGGCCTGCACCTGCGCGAGCTCGTCGTAGGTCACGCCCATCATGCCGGTGCCGACCACCAGGCCCCAGCGCGCCGCATCGGCGGGCGTCGGCCGGATGCCGGCGTCGGCCAGCGCCTGCGCCGCGGCGACCAGCGCGAAGCGGTGCGAGCGGTTGGCGAACTTCAGCAGCTTCGCGTCGCCGGCCGCGGCGCGCACCGCCGCATCGGGCAGCGCCTTGACCTCGGCGGCGATACGGGTGGAAAAGCCGCTGGCGTCGAAGCTGGCGATCGGCGCGACGCCGCTCTTCATCGCCAGCAGCGCCGCCCAGGTCGAGGCCACGTCGTTGCCGACCGGCGTGACCAGGCCCAGGCCGGTGATCGCGGCGCGGCGGCGCGGCGCGGCCATCAGGCAAACCCCGCGGCGACCAGCAGCCGCGCGCTGGCCACCGCCTTGCCGTCGGCGCCGCGCGCGGCCAGCTTCAGCCGCGCACCGGCGTCGTCGTGGCCGCTGAGTTCGGCGCTGCAGTCGAGCACCGCGCCGGGCGGCGTGAACGCGCGGATCTTCACGTCGCGCACCTCGCGCAGCACCGGCGCGCGCCCGGGCAGCGCCGCGCGCGCCAGCGGCAGCGCGAGCACGGCGAGCGCGTCCAGCAGCAGCGTGCCCGGATAGACCGGCCGGCGCGGGAAGTGGTCGCCGAACAGCGGCGCATCAACCGGCACCTGCAGCCGCGCGCTGCGCCGGCGGCCGGGCTCTTCGTCGACCGCTTCGAGCTGCGGCTCGGGCACGCCGGCGAAGCGGCCGGCGGGCGCGCCTTCGCCTTCGAGCCGGGCGAGGTCGGCACGCAGCGCCGCCGGGTCGTCGAACTCGGCCAGCGGCAGCATCGGCCCGACGCAGTCGAGCAGCTCGAGCGCGAGCGCGCCGCCGATCGTCGCGCGTGCGCCGTAGGCCACCGCCTCGGCGTCGCAGCGCTGGATCTGCGCCTGCAGCTCGAGCGTGTCGCCGGGCTTCACTGCCGCGTGGTAGCGGGTGGCCGCGGCCAGGCCGGCGACCGGGCGCCACGCGAAGTCCAGCGCCGCCATCGCGCCCCACGCCGCGAGCTGGCCGGCGGCCTCGGCCATCAGCGAGGCCGGGAAGCGCGCTGCCTGCGCCGGCACGGTGTAGCGGCCCTCGATGCGGCCGTCGTCGCCGCGCCGGGTGATGCGGTCGACGAACGAGAAGGCCGCGAAGCGCTCGCCGGCCAAGGCAGCCTCGGCGCGCGCGTCAGCCGGCCGCGCCGGCGCGCTGCGCGCGGATCACGACCTTGCAGAAGGTCTGCGGTGTGAACAGCCGCGGGATGTCGGCCGACTTCAGCGGCGTCTTGAAGCGCTCGGCCGGCACTTCGGACAGGAACTCGCGCAGCCGCGCCAGGCCGGCTTCGGTGACGATGCCTTTGGTCTCGAACTCGGCCTCCGGCAGCGGGCCGCGCGCGTCCTCGACGATCTTGCCGCGCGGGATCTTCACGCCGAAGCCGCGCTCGAGCCGGAACACCAGGTCGAGGAAGTCGATCGACTCGGCGTCCAGGTCCTCGATCAGCGACGCCGTGGGCTTCACCTCGTCGAGCTCGCAGCCGAGCGCGTCCGCGATGATCTGCGCGACCTTCGGGTACACGGCATCGACTTCTTCGGCGCTGATCGCTTGGGTGGTCATCGGTCACTCCATCTTGAATCCGCCGTCGACGTGCAGCACCTCGCCGGTGATGTAGTCGGCATAGCGTGAGGCGAGGAACCACACCGCGTGGGCCACGTCCTCGGCCCGGCCGTAGCGCCGCAGCAGGATGCGCCGGGTCACTTCGTCGCCGGCCAGCTCGCGCACCGCCTGCGACATCTCGGTGTCGATCACGCCGGGCGCGACGCAGTTTACCGTGATCTTCCGCGACGCCAGCTCCACCGCCATCGCCTTGGTGAACGCGTGGATCGCGCCCTTGCTGGCGGCGTAGTTGCTCTGGCCGCGGCCGCCCTTGTCGCCGGCGACCGAGCCGAGGTTGACGATCTTGCCGGCGCGCTTGCTGATCATGTGCGGCACCACCGCGCGCGTGACGTGGAACACGCCGAGCACGTTGGTGTCGAGCACCGCGCGGATGTCGGCGTCGTCGAGCATCGCCAGCAGGTTGTCGCGCACGATGCCGGCGTTGTTGACCAGCAGGTCGATGCGCCCGCGCGTGCTCACCACGCGCTCGACCGCGTGCGCGACCGCGGCAGCGTCGCTGACGTCGACCTGCAGCGCTTCGGCCCTGCCGCCGCTGGCGACCACCGTGTCGACCACGCCTTGCGCGGCGTCGGCGTTGCCGCGGTAGAAGAACGCGACGTCCATGCCGTCGCCGGCCAGCCGCTCGACCACCGCGCGGCCGATGCCGCGGCTGCCGCCGGTGACCAGCGCGACCTTGCCGGCCAGGCCCGAGTCGAGCGCGCCCACCGCGTCAGCCCGAGATCGCGAAGCCGCCGTCGACCACCAGCGTCGCGCCGTTGATCATCGCCGCCTCGGGCAGGCACAGCAGGTAGACCGCGCCGGCCACGTCGTCGGGCGTGAGCACCGGCCCCGCCGGGGTGCGTGCGGCGAACGACGCGAGCACCTCGTCGCGGTTCGGGAAGTGGGCGAGCGCGTCGGTGTCGACCACGCCCGCGCTGACGGTGTTCACGCGGATGCCCTTCGGGCCGAGCTCCTGCGCGAGCGAACGCACCAGCGATTCGAGCGCCGCCTTGGACGCGCCGATGAACGCGTAGTTCGGCATCGCGCGCACCGAGCCCAGGCTCGACAGCGCGACGATGCGCCCGCCCTGCGCCATCAGCGGCAGCGCACGCTGCGCGAGCAGGTTCAGCGCCAGCGCGTTGGTCTCCATGCACCAGCGCCAGTGCTTCAGCGTCATCTCCATCGCGGGTTTCAGCACGCCGCTGGCGGCGTTGCTGACGATGATGTCGAGGCGGTCGAACTCGGCGCGGATCGCGGCGAAGAGTTCGTCGACGCTGTCGGGCAGGCCGACGCTGGCGCGCACGGCGAGCGCGCGCCGGCCCATCGCGCGGATCTCGGCGCACAGCGCCTCGGCCTCGTCGTGGCTGTTGTAGTAGTTGACGATCAGGTCGCAGCCGGCGGCCGCCAGCTTGCGCGCGGTGGCGCGGCCGATGCCGCGCGCGGCGCCGGTGACCAGCGCGGTCTGGCCGGCGAGCGGGGCGGGCGGAGCGCTGGAGTTCAAGGCTGCAGTCCTCGGGCGGCTTGGATGGGAAGCGGCGCGGCTGCCGCGTCGGGCCGGCGGCGGTCACGATCAAGGTGCGGCAGCGGGCGCAGCGGGTACCGCAGTGATCGCGGCCGCCGGCAGCGCCGATCGGGCTGCGGGTGGCGCGGCTGGCGGGGATCGAACCCACGACCCTTGGCTTCGGAGGCCAATACTCTATCCACTGAGCTACAGCCGCGGCGCTGCGAGGCGCGCGATTCTACCAACGGGGTCGGCCCGCCCCGGCTCACGCGCCGGGGGGCCAAGAGGGCGTCGCTATAATTTTCGGGACTGCCGCTCGATGAGTTCGATGCCGCGCGGCCATGCCCTCCCGCCACCGAGGACCTCATGAGCGACAGCCCGCCCGCCCCCGAATCGCACGAAGGTCTGATCCGTACCCCGCGCCAGCTGGTCTGGACGATCGTCGGCGGCTTCGTGCTGCCGGTGCTGATCATCCTGCTGCTGGCCAACTACATGAATTCGTCGCAGCGGCTCGGCGCCGGCAGCGACGGGCTGACCGACGCGGCGATCGCCGAGCGGCTGCGCCCGGTGGGCCAGGTCGAGTTCCGCGAGGCCGGCAGCGCGGGCGCGCAGCACACCGGCGAGCAGGTGGTCGAAGCGCAGTGCACCGTCTGCCACGGCACCGGCGTCGCCGGCGCGCCGAAGATCGGCGACGCCGCTGAATGGGCGCCGCGGATCAAGGCCGGCTACGACGCGCTGCTCGAGTCGGCGCTCAAGGGCAAGGGCGCGATGGCGCCGCAGGGCGGCGGCGAGTACAGCGACCTGGAGATCGGCCGCGCGGTGGTCTTCATGGCGAACAAGGCCGGCGCGAAGTTCGCCGAGCCGGCAACGCCGGCCGCCGAAGCCGCCAGCGCGCCGCAGTGACCGACGCGACCGGCAGCAGCCGGTCGCTGCAACCAAGGCCGCCTGCGGGCGGCCTTGTTCATCTGGGGCGCAGCCGGTAGCCGAAGCGCGCCGGCATCGCCGCGAACGCCAGTTCGGCCAGCGGCCACTGGCCGGCCTCGATCGCCGGCGCCGCGAGTTCCACGTCCAGGCTGTGCACCAGGCCGAAGCCCAGGTCGCAGGCCAGGAACAGCCGCCCGGCCTCGTCGCACCACGCCTGCTGCGCGCGCGCCGGCACGCCGGTGTGCGCGTGCACGCGCAGCGGCGCGCCCGGCTGCAGCCGCCACACCCAGGGCGCGGCCTCGAGGTCGACGTACACGCGCTGCGGCCCGTTCTGGAAGAACCAGCCGCCGTCGGCGTCGGCCGCGTAGTTGCGGCCGATGAAGGCCAGCAGCGCCGCGTGCTCGATGCGGCTGCCCTTGACCTGCGGGAACGGCCCGGCGGCCTGCGCCGCCGCGTCGCGCAGGTACCAGTGGCCGCGCGCGTCCAGCGCCAGCCAGCCGTGGCAGTGCGGCACCTTCGGCCACTTGCGCAGCGCGGCTTCGACGATCGCGTCCATCGGCGTGCGGCCGGTCAGTGCGCGGCGAGCCAGGCCAGCACCGCGTCGGGCAGCGCCTGCACGTGGCCGGGAAAGCGGCCCTGCGCGAAGCCGACGTGCCCGCCCTGCGGCGGCTGCCACAGCGTCACGCAGGCGCCGACCTCGTGCGCGCGCGGCAGGCTCGCCGCCGGCACGAACGGGTCGTTGGCGGTGTTCAGCACCAGCGCCGGCACCCGGATCCGCGCGAGCCCCGGCCTGGCCGACGCGCGCGCCCAGTAGTCGTCGACCCCGCGAAAGCCGTGCAGCGGCGCGACGAACGCGTCGTCGAACGCGTGCAGCGTGCGCGCCGCGCGCATCCGCTCGCGGTCGAACAGCCCCGGGTACTGGCGCCACTTGGCTTCGGCCTTGGCCTTCAACGTGCGCAGGAACATCCGCGTGTAGACCTGCCGGTTGAAGCCGCGGCCGAGCGCGTGGCCGCCGGCGGCCAGGTCCAGCGGCGCGCACACCGCCGCCAGCGCGTGCACCGTGGCGGCGGCCGTGCCGCCCGCCTCCTCGGCCCAGCGCAGCAGCGCGTTGCCGCCGAGCGAGACCCCGACCGCGCGCAGCGGCTGCGGCTGGCGCGCGCGCAGCCGCTGCAGCAGCCAGCCTACTTCCTCGTGGTCACCGGCGTGGTAGGCGCGCGGCGCCAGGTTCGGCTCGCCCGAGCAGCCGCGAAAGTGCGGCAGCACGCAGCCCCAGCCGCGCTGCGCGGCCGCGTGCGCGAACCCGCGCGCGTAGTGGCTGCGCGACGAGCCCTCCAGCCCGTGGAATAGCACCAGCCGCGGCGCGTCGGGGGCGGCCGCGTCGGCGAAGTCGAGGTCGACGAAGTCGCCGTCGGGTGTCGCCCAGCGCTCGCGCCGCAGTGGCGGCGGCGCGCCGGTGGCGGCGAACAGCGCCGGCCAGATCGTCTGCGCGTGGCCGCCGGGCAGCCAGCGCGGCGCCTGCAGCCCGGTCATCGTGCGCCCCAGGCCGCGGGTCAGTGCAGCGTCGACGGCCCTTCGGCCGCGACCGCCGGGCTCGCGTCGCTCGCCGGGCTCGCGTGGTGCAGCACCAGCCGCCAGCCCTGCGCGGTCTTCGCGAACACGTGGGTGGTGTGCACCCAGGCCTCGGTGAAGCCGTCGGGGGTGCGCACCATCACCCGCTCGTCGACGTGGTGCACCGCGTGGCTCAGGCTGGTCAGCCGGCGCACCGACGCCGGCTGCGCGACCACCGGCCCGCCGGCGAAGATCGCCTCGAAGCTCGCGCGGATCGCCGCCGGGCCGACCACGCGCGCGCCGTTCGGGTGCACGCAGGCGACCTCGTCGTCGTCGCCCCACAGCGTCATCAGCAGGTCGAGATCGGCCTGCTGCAGCGCCTCGTAGAACTGCGCCTCGACTTCGTCGGGTGCCGTCGGCGGCGGCGGCGGGCGCGCGGCGGGCGGGCGGGCCATCAGCGCAAGACCACCGTCTTGTGGCCGTTGAGCAGCACCCGGCGCTCGACGTGCCAGCGCACCGCGCGCGCGAGCACCACGCACTCGATGTCGCGCCCGACCGCGGCGAAGTCGTCGGCCGACAGCGCGTGGTCCACGCGCTGCGCGTCCTGCTCGATGATCGGACCCTCGTCGAGGTCGGCGGTCACGTAGTGCGCGGTCGCGCCGATCAGCTTGACGCCGCGCGTATGCGCCTGCACGTAGGGCCGTGCGCCCTTGAAGCTCGGCAGGAAGCTGTGGTGGATGTTGATCGCGCGGCCGCGCAGCCGCTCGCACAGCGCCGGGCTCAGGATCTGCATGTAGCGCGCGAGCACCACCAGGTCCACGCGGCCAGCGTCGATCAGCTCGACCAGCGCGCGCTCCTGCGCCGCCTTCGCGGCGGCGTCGGCGCCGGGGGCCAGCGGCAGGTGGTGGAACGGCAGCCCGTAGCCGCGCGCCAGCGACTCGAAGTCCGGGTGGTTCGACGCGATCCCGGCGATGTCCACCGCCAGCTGGCCGCTGCGCCAGCGGAACAGCAGGTCGTTCAGGCAGTGGCCGTGGCGGCTGACCAGCAGCAGCAGCCGCGGCCGCTCGGCCAGCGGGTACAGCTGCAGCTCCATCCCGAACTGCTGCACCGTGTGCGCGAACAGTGTGCGCAGCGCCGCCGGCTGCGCCAGGTGCGGCGGCGCGGCGAAGTGCACCCGCATGAAGAACAGCCCGGTGGCGTCGTCGCCCTCCAGGTCGCCGAACTGCTGCGAGTCGATGATGTTGCAGCCGCCCTGGTACAGCAGGCCCGAGACCGCGTAGACGATGCCGGTGGTGTCGCGGCAGGCCAGCGTCAGCACGAACTCCAGGCTCTGGCTCATTGACGCATTCTAGGAAGCGCCGCACGCCGACTGCAGCGCCGGTGCGCAAGGGCACGCCGACGGGTGGGGCAGCACGGGCGCTGCGCGGGGGCTGGGCGGGCGCTTGGCCGCGGGCGCCGGTGCACGCTGCTTGCGGCGCGCACCGCGCCGCCGCGCAACACCGCAGCCGCCGCGCCTGCTGCAGCATCGCCGCAAACCCGCTGGCCGTTGCGGCTGCCGCGGCGATCGGCGCGCGCCGCAGCCGCGCCGTCAGTGCGCCGCGTGCAGCTTCTCGCCAGCCTTGAGCCGGTAGACCGTGCCGCAGTACGGGCAGCTGCCCTCGCCAGTGGCGGCGACGTTGATGAACACGCGCGGATGGCCGTTCCACAGCGTCATCTTCGGGTTCGGGCAGTGGACCACGCCCGGACCCTGCAGGTCCTGCGCGGTGACTTCGACGACTTCGCGGGGCTGGCTCACGGGCGTCCCTTCGGGTGGTGCCGGCCGGAGCGCGCGCTGCGGGCGGCCGGCCGGGCTCGGTGCAGGACCCGGCGCACGGCGGCGTGCCCCGGGGTTCGCGCGCCGGTGCAGCCCGGCGCGCGGGTGGCGGGCGCGGCCTTCAGACCGGCGTCAGCCACTCGGCGTACTTCGGGTTGCGGCCGTTGACGATGTCGAAGAACGCCGCCTGGATCTTCTCGGTGACGGGCCCGCGCGCGCCAGCGCCGAGCTGGATGCGATCGAGTTCGCGGATCGGCGTGACCTCGGCCGCGGTGCCGGTGAAGAAGGCCTCGTCGGCGATGTAGATCTCGTCGCGGGTGATGCGCTTTTCCACCACCTTCAGCCCCAGGTCGGCGCACACCGCCAGCACCGTGTCGCGGGTGATGCCGTTGAGCGCGCCGGCCGACAGGTCGGGCGTGTAGACCACGCCCTTCTTGATCACGAACAGGTTCTCGCCGGCGCCCTCGGACACGAAGCCGGCGGTGTCCAGCAGCAGCGCCTCGTCGTAGCCGTCGTCGGTGGCCTCCAGGTTGGCCAGGATCGAGTTGGTGTAGTTGCTGACCGCCTTGGCCTGCGTCATCGTGATGTTCACGTGGTGGCGGCTGTAGCTGCTGGTCTTCACGCGGATGCCGCGCTTCAGCCCCTCCTCGCCCAGGTACGCACCCCAGGCCCAGGCGGCGATCATCAGGTGGATGGTGTTGCCCTTGGGGCTGACGCCGAGCTTCTCCGAGCCGATCCAGGCGAGCGGGCGGATGTAGCAGCTGTCGAGCCGGTTCACGCGCACCACCTCGCGCTGCGCGTCCATCACCTGCTGCGGCGTGAACGCGAGCTTCATCCGCAGGATCTTCGCGCTGTTGAACAGCCGCTCGGTGTGCTCGCGCAGCCTGAAGATCGCGGTGCCCTGCGCGGTGTGGTACGCGCGCACCCCCTCGAAGGCGCCGCAGCCGTAGTGCAGCGTGTGCGACAGCACGTGGATCTTCGCGTCGCGCCAGTCGACCAGCTGGCCATCCATCCAGATCTTGCCGTCGCGGTCGTGCATGGACATCTTGGCTCCCGGGCAGTGCTCGAACAGTCGGTGGCCGCTATCTTAATCGGCCGGCTCGGCGGGGGATCCGGGCCTGGGGAGCCGACGCGCGGCGGCTCCGCAGGCATCCACCCCCCTTGAACGAGGGGTGTTCATGTGCTCCGCGATCACCACAATTGACAGGGTCGGCGTAATGCCGGCGCAGAAGCACGCAGGAGGCGAAGTTGAACATCAAGCACATCACCGGGTTGACCGCGCTCCTCGCGGCCGCAGCAGGCGGCACACCCGCCTTCGCGGCGGCCTGCGGTGGCGCGAACGTCGGCACGTCCGCCACCGGCGACGTCAGCTTCCAGAGCGCCGCCTCCGATGACTGCTGGGTGGCCTCTGGCAACGCGCAGGCGGGTCCGAATGGCAACCCGGGCGTGTTCAGCGGCGCAGCGTTCGGCTCCGGCACCTGGACCCTGCTCGCGAAGGTGGACGGCAGCGGCGCGGTCACCAACTCCAACACCATCCCGGGCGTCACCTTCACGACGAGCTTCAGCAAGGACAGCGGCAACAAGTCGGGCACCTGGGGGCTGACGGCTGCGCCGGGGGCAACGCTCGACCTCGTGTTCGCGATGCATGCGGGCGGCTACACCGGCTCGTTCTTCTTCGACAACGAGAGCGTTGGCGCCAGCGGCACCGGGACTTGGGCGATCAACTGGGTGAACAACGGCGGCAATAACCCGGACTATTCGAACCTGACGCTGTTCGCGCGCGATGTGACGCCAGTGCCCGAGCCGGCGGCCTACGGCCTCGCGCTTGCCGGGCTGCTGCTGGCCGGCTTCGCGGCGCGCCGGCGCAAGGCCTGATCCCCGGCGCGGCGCCCCGCGCCTACCGACCAAGCCCCGCTGCGGCGGGGCTTGGTCTTGGCCGGCTGCTGGCTCAGGTGCCGGCAGCGTCGCGCTGCAGCAGCCCGGCCTGCAGCCGGCCGCCGCGCAGCAGCGCGGTCAGGCTCGCGCCGCCGGCATCGCGCCAGCGCCAGGCCTCGTCGGCGCCGGCGGCAGGCGGCACGCGCTCCCCCAGGCTGCGGGTCAGCCGCAGGATCTGCGGCAGCGTCATGCCCGGGCGCAGCCGCGCGTGCAGCATCACCGCGCTGTCGACCGTGCCCACCGGCCGCGCGGCGGCGGCGCGCAGCACGCGCAGCGAGCGGCTGAACTGCAGCAGCAGCCAGAAGACGACCACGCTCGAGCCCAGCAGCAGCCCGCGCCCGCCGCCGGCGAGCCAGCCGGCGCCCAGCGCCAGCGCCGCCAGCGCCCAGTCGAGCGCCGGCCTCAGCCGCATGCCGCCCTCGCGCTTGGGTAGCATCGGCGCACGCCGCTTTCCGGCGCACCGGCCCAAGCGTTGAAGCTGCACCCCAAAGCCCTGGCGATCGCCGCGCTCGCACCGCTGCGCTCGTTCCCGACCGGCGCGACCGACGCCGCCGCGCTGCGCGCGCTGCTGGCGGCACTGGCACCGGTGCTGCCCGAGCGGCCGCTGATCCGGCTGGGCCCGGCCGGCGACGGCGGGTACCTGGTGCCCGACGACCTGGACGCGATCGCCGCACTGTTCTCGCCGGGGGTCGACCGCGTCTCCGGCTTCGAGGCGGCGTGCGCCGAGCGCGGCATCGAGGTCTTCATGGCCGACCGCTCGGTCGACGGCCCGGCGCAGCCGCACCCGCGCTTCCACTTCACCAAGAAGTACGTCGGCGTGACCACCAACGAAGGCTTCATGACGCTCGACGACTGGGTCGCGGCGTCGCTGCCCCATGCAGCCGGCGACCTGATGCTGCAGATCGACATCGAGGGCTTCGAGTGGGAGGCCTTCCTCGCGCTGTCGGACCGGCTGCTGCGGCGCTTGCGGATCATCGTCGCCGAGTTCCACCACCTGGACGAGCTCTTCGGCAAGCACTTCTTCAGGCTGGCGTCGCGCACCTTCGAGAAGCTGCTGCAGACCCACGCCTGCGTGCACATCCACCCGAACAACTGCTGCCGGCTGGTGCGCAGCCGCGGGCTGGCGATCCCGCGCGTGGCCGAGTTCACCTTCTACCGCCGCGACCGCGTCGGCCGCGCAGTGCCGGCGACCACCTTCCCGCACCCGCTGGACGCCGACAACCACCCGAACCCGAGCCTGCCGCTGCCCGCCTGCTGGTACCGGCGGGGCTGAGCCGCGCGCACTTCAGGCACCGGCCGCCGCCGGCGCTTCGCCGGGCAGCTCGATGCCGGCAGCGACGTACCAGTCGTCGAACTGGCTGCAGGCCGGCAGCACGCGGCGGTAGCCGTGGCCGGCGAGCAGCGCGTGCAGCCCGGTGCGCACCGGCATGAAGTTGTGCTCGACCGTGATCACCCGCGGCCGCCAGCGCGCGAAGTCCAGCGCCTGCAGGATCTGCAGCTCGCTGCCCTCGGTGTCCAGCGACAGGTAGTCCAGCTCGCCCGGCGCGCCGTGCTCGGCGAGCAGCTCGTTCAGCGCCACCGTCGCCACCGTGTAGCCGCTGCCGCGGCTGCGCTTGCGCGCGTGGCCGTCGGCGCCGGTGAAGCGGCCGATCGACGACAGCTCGCGCGTGCTCGACTCCTGGAACGCGAGCGTCTGCCCGCTGCGCGTCCACACGCAGCGGGTGTCGATGCGCGCGGCCGGGCGGTTGCGGCGCAGCGCGTCGTGCCAGCCGTGCGCCGGCTCGGCCAGGATGCCGCGCCAGCCGAGCGCGCGCTCCAGGTACAGCGTGTTCGACAGCGCGACGCCGTCGGTCGCGCCGAACTCGCAGAAGAAGCCGTCGCGCCGCCCGCCCAGCGCCCAGGCGACGAACAGGTCCTGGCAGATCTGCGCGTGCGACGCGCACAGGTGGGCGAGGCAGTGCTCGAGGAAGGCGCGGGTCGGCCGGTCGGGCTCGCGCCGGATCGCGTCGCGCAGCAGGCCCAGGTCGAGCAGCAGCCGCGCCTGCTCGCGGTGGTACGGGCCGGTGCGCCGGCGGTGCAGGCCGTCCCTTATCCGTTGGCAGGAAATGCCCCGCTGTCCGGCAAGTTATCATCAGGATCAGTAGTTCC
>CAZKCJ010000029.1:0-14762 GCA_964550885.1 uncultured Rubrivivax sp.
CTGCCGCTGGTGGGGTGGTCGTGTGCACCGCGCTGCGGACCCAGGGCACGGCCGCGCGCAGCGGCGGCGCGAGCAGGTCGAACACCGCCGCAGCGAGCGCGGCCGCATCCAGGCGCGGCCAGGCGGCATCGAGCAGCCGCTGGCGCAACACCCGCTCGATCGGCGCCGGCCAGTCCTCGGCCAGCGGCGCGGCCAGCAGCGCCGCGACGCGCGCCGGCAGCGGCGCCGTGGGGGACACCGCCGGCAGCAGCCGCTGCCAGAACCAGGCGGCAGCCGGCGCAGCGCGCAGCCAGCGTTCGAGCAGGTGCAGCCTCGCCTGCACCTCGTCCGCGGCCCACACTGCGGCAGCGTCGTCGTCGGCACTTTCGATCGGCCGCGCCGCGGCTTCGATGCGCCGCCATTCGTCTTCGAGCTGCAGTGCCAGCGTCTGCGCGCTCGCCTCGCGCGGCAGCGTCAGCCGCAGCCGCCGCACCAGCACGAAGCGGTGCGCCAGCAGCGCCGGTTTGCTGGAGGTGCGCAGCGCGTCTTCCACGCGCGCTTGCAGCGTGCGCAGCGGTGCGCCGCGCGGCGCCACCAGCCGCAGCCGCTGCACCGAGATCGCCGCGTCGCTCATCGCAGAGCCTTCAGCGCACGACGAAGTGCACCGCGGTGGCGAGGCTGGTGGCCAGGTGCGCGCTGCTGGTCTGCGTCACCTTGACCGAGGCGATGCCGCCTGCCAGATCCTCCACCACCGCGCGCGCGGTCAGACGCTCGGCGTCGAAGAACTGCACCGCCATGCCCACGCGCACCCGGTCGGGCAGCAACGGGCGAACTTCCAGGCGCAGCCCCGGGTTCAGCGGCAGCGGGCGCACGATGCGGCCGCTGACCAGCTCGCCCGCGGGTGAATGGCTCGCCGCGAGCACGCACACGCGCACCAAGTCGGCCATCAGCGCCACCGCCTGCGCCTGGGCGCGGTCGGCGCGGCCGCGCAGCCAGCCGGCGAGTTCGACGATGTCCTCGCGCAGCTCGCGCGGCAGTTCGGCAAAGCGCGGCAAGGCGCCCAGGTCGCCCAAGTCGAGTTCGCCTCGCACGGCGTCGAAGCGGCTGAAGCGCTCGGCCCACTGCAGCCGGATCGCCGCACGCACCTGTGACAGCCGTGCGTGCAGGCACGACGCCACCGCTTCGATGCGCTCGAACTCCTGCGCCGCGCGGCGCTGCAGCTCGCTGCGCTCGGCCGCCGCGGCCAGCAGGTCGGCCAGCCCGGCGCTGCGCGCGAAGGCGTCGACCTTCAGCCTCAAGCCCGCCCCGGCCTGCAGCGCGGCCTGCAGTTGCGGCAGCGCGGCGGCCCGTGCCTGCCCGACGCTGTTGCCTTGCGCCTTCAACGCCAGCTTCGATGCCGATGTCGCCAGAACCATCGGTTGCGCCAACGCGGCCGGCGCAAGGGGCAGCGATTGCGCCGGTGCGGCCGGCGCAAGGACCAGCGGCTGCGTCAGCGAGGCCGGCGCAACGGCTGCCGCCACGAACGGCTGCGTCGGCGCGACCGACGCCGCAGCGCTCGCCGATGCGGCGGGGGCCGCGGCCGCGGCGAACGCCGGCAGCAGCGCCGGCGCGAAGGCCGACGACGACCCGAAGGCCGGCGGCTGCACCGCAGCGAGCAGCCGGTCGGCGAACGCCGGCTGGTCGATCAGCTGCAGATGCGGGCGGATCGCGGGGAACCAGTCGAGCGGCGCGCGCTTGAGCAGCAGCAGCATCGCCGCCACGTCCTGCGGCGGCTCGCCGTGTTCGGCCAGGCAGGCGGGCACGGTGTCGGGTTCGAGCGCGCTGTCCAGCCGCCGCGACGGCGTCGCGACGCTGCGCGTGGCCACGCGCGTGCGCGCGTAGGCGAGGAACTTCACATGCTCGGCGATGACCGCGTCGCGGTGCGCGTTCAGCGCGCGCGCGCGTTCGATCTCCTCGGCCAGCAGCGCGCGCGCGGTGGCGACGTCCTGCCGCGCTTCGGCCAGCTCGCGCGCCACCGCGGCGGCGCGCTGCTGCCACTGCGCGAACAGGCCCTGCAGCGCCGCCAGCGCTTTGCGCATGCGCTCCAGCGCGTCGCGGTAGCGGCGCACGATGCCTTCGGCGCCGCGCAGCAGCGCGATGCTGTAGTCCGACACGTCGACGCCGCCGAAGAAGAACGCCGACTCGTCGGCCTTGTCGTCGCGCGGGTCCGGGTCGGTCAGCACCGCGGCGAAGTTGCTGGCGCGCAGCGTCTTCAGCTTGCTCGGCGCCGCGCGTTTCGGCTGCCCGGTGCTGGCGTCGAACTCGCCGGCCACGGCGATGCCCGGCACGTCGAGCTCGTCCATGTCCAGCCCCAGCGCCGCCAGCTTGGCAACGATGTCGGCGCGCGTGGCCACGCTGAAGTCCTTGGCCTCGATCGAGCGCGGCCGCTCCAGCCGCGCGGCGATCGAGGTGGTGCGGATCTCGGCCTTGCCGGTCAGCGGATCGGCGGTCACCACCGTGCTGCTGGTCGGCGGGGCCACCGCGTCGGCGCCGACGCGAAAGCCCGGCGCCAGCGCCGCCGCTTCTGGGCGCACCGACAGCCGCTCGTCGCGCGGGCCGCTGACGACGCCCGGGCGCAGCGGCGCGACGAAGGTCGCCGGTGCGGCGGCGGTGGTGCTGCTGATGGCGGTGTTGTTGAACACCATGCCGGGCCGCAATGCCGTCGCGGCCAGCAGGCCGTCGCGTGGCGCCTCGCCGGGCACGGCCGCCTCGCGCTTGAGCAGGGTCTTGTCGGCGCGCACGTCCTGGTAGAAATCGGCGAGCTGCTCGCGGGTGGCGCTGGCGCTGTCGAGTTCGGCGATCTGGGTCAGCGCCGGCGACACCGCAAAGCGCGTGGCCTGCGTCTGCTTCAGCACCGTCTGGCGCAGCCGGTACAGGTCGGTCTGCACGCGCAGGAAGCCGAGGTTGATGACGTCGTCGGCGTCGTTCACCCGCGCGGCCAGGTCGGCCACCGTCGCGCGCAGGCCCTGCGCGGCGATCATCTGCGCCAGCGTCGGGGCCTGCGCTCGGTCGCTGTTCGGCGGGACGATCTTCAGCGCCTGAAGGTCCTTGTCGGCGAGCAGTTCGACCAGCGCGTCGGCGGCGTGCGTCTGCGCCGCGGTCGGCTGCGCGGCGGCGCTGGTGCCGAGCGCGGGCTCGAACGGCGCGTCGCGGTCGACCTCGGCCACCGCATCCCAGGCCTCGCCGTCGCCGCGCTGCGTGCTCGCCGCCAGCAGCTCGGGCGTGAGCCACGGCGCTTGCGCACCGTCGCGCAGCGTGCCGGCGGCGCCGAATGCGCTGCGGCCGCCGAACTGCGTGAAGGCCATGCCGGTGATCGCCTGCCCGGCCAGCCCCAGCGCCGCAGCGGGCACTGCCAGGCGCGTCCACACCCCGGGCGGCGGCAGCTCGTCGGCGACCTTCAGCCTCGACGCGGTGCCGTCGGTGCCGAAGGCGATCAGATTCGCGCCCCAGTAGGCGCGGTGTTCCCAGCCGCCGGCGGCGAAGAACTGCAGCATCACCTGCTGCGGCGGGTGTTCGCGGTCGACCAGCACCCAGGCGAACAGCACATCGCCTTCGGCCGGCGTGAGCGGCGTCGGCGCGCCCTCGAAGTAGTGCTGATGCATGCCGTCGGCGCGCGCGCTGCGGTGCATCAGCCCGGGCGGCGGCGGCACCTGCGGCGCGCTGGCTTCGTCTTCGAGCCGCAGCGGGTCGTCGCCCAGCGGCTCGACCGTCGGCGTGCCCGCCGCGCCGTCGATGCCCAGCTGCAGCGCGAAGCCCTTGTGGCGCAGGTTCTGACGCCGCCGCAGCCAGTCGGCGCGCGCGTCGACGAAGCGCGTCAGCGTGCGGCCGATCTCGCCGGTCGGGTCGGCTTGCTCGATCACCAGCAGGTCGGGCTCGAACACCGCCTGCGGCACCGGCACGAACAGGCACAGCCGGTCGCGCAGCGTCAGGTCGATCGGCGCCAGGCCCGCGGCTTCTTCCAGCAGCAGATCGAGCTGCTCCAGCGGCAGCGGCGCGGCGTAGACGTCGAGCGTGCTCGCGAAGAAGCGGTTCAGGCGCCGGCGCACGTCGATCGCGTCGACCGGCAGCAGCCCGGCCGGTGGCAGCAGCCGCAGCTGTGCGGCGAGCGCTTCGGTGCTGGTGCCGGCCAGCCGGGCTTCGGCCAGGTGCTCGGACAACTGGTCGATGCGCGCTTGCCACAGGAAGCGGTCGCCCCCGGCGGCGATGCGCCGCTGCGCGGGATCGGCCGCGGCGAGGCCGGCGGCGAGCAGCGCGCGCCCGCGCGGCCGGCCGCCTGCGCGCACCACCGCGCCGCGGTCGGCGAACAGCGGCCGCCACGCGGCGTTGAACGCCACCAGCGCCAGCGGCACGCCGTATTCGAACCACGGCATCGCATCGGCCGCGCCGAGCGCGGCCTCGCGGCCGAACACCTGGTAGGCCAGGCGGTTGCGCCACGCGGCATCGGGCGCGCGCGGCGCCAGCCATTCGTCGGGCCAGGCGTAGAACAGCAGCCGGCCGGCATCGCGGCGCTGCTGGTCCTCGAAGGCTTCGGCTTCGAGGTCGCGCTCGCACTGGTCGAACGGGTCGGCGCGTTCGAGCTGCCAGTGCTCGATCGGCTGCAGCATCACGAGCCCGACGCGCGGCACCGCGCGGCCGGCGCGCAGCGCTTCGCGCAGGCTCGCGCCCACGCGCCGCGCGGCCAGCACCGAGCCGTCGGCCTGCCCGGTTGACGGCGGGGGCGGCGGCGTGCCGTCGAGCAGCCACGGCGGCGCGACCAGCGGCAGATCGAGCGCATCGAGTTGCAGCGCCTGCGGCACCACGAGCTCCTCGCCGGCGGCGTCGAGCGCGAGCCCGAGGTCGATCATGATGCGGCGCGGCGCGGCCAGGTCGAGCTCGGCCGGCGCCGGGTCGAGCACGGTGTCGATCGAGGCGAGATCGGACTCGAAGAACGCGAGCCCGAGCCCTTCGACCACCCCGGCCGACAGCGCACGGTTCAGCCGCGCGATCCGGCGGCTGCGGTGGTTCTGCTCGGCGTGCAGCAGCGGCGCGGTCAGCGCGCGGCCGGCAAAGGCGTTCAGGCGCCGCTGCTCGCCGGCGTCGACGCGGCCGGCCAGCCGCGGCTGCACCGCGACGGCAATCTCGCCGCGCGCGACGAGACTCCTGCCGAGGCTCGGGCTGCGGATCTGCATGGTGTCCCCTTCGGCTGGTGGTCAGAGACGAAGCGCTCTGCTGGCGTGAGCGAGCAGCGCGCCAGCAGCCGTCCGCGCCAGGCGCAAGGCACAGCCATGGCGCGGGCCATGGCGAGTAGCGGCACCGACGGGCAGGCGTCTGCTGGCGTGATGGGCGGGCATCTGCGCAGGCCTCTAAGGGTTCTCAGGGCTGCGGCGCCAGCACGCGGTCGAGGTCGAGCCGGCCGCGACCGCCGAGCTTGAGCTCGGCGACGATGCGCTCGGCCTCGAAGCGGTTGGCGTTGGCGAGCAGCCGGTCGAGCTCGAGCACCCGCGGCTGCGCCGCCAGCTTGTCGATCAGCGCGGCGTCGTCGCGCGCTTCAGGCTTCAGCTCGGCCAGCCGCGCCAGGCCTTCGCCGACGCCGGGCGCGCCCAGGGCTTCGGCCAACGCCGCGACGTCGGCGCTGCCGATGCGGCGCTGGTCATCGAGCCGGTGCAGCGCGATGCGCGTCAACAGCGGCGAGGCGGCGACTTTCGGCGACACCAGCAGGCGGCTGAAGTCGGCGGCAGCGAACACGCTCGCCTTCGCCAGCAGCTTCGCCACCGCGGCATCGGTGCGTGCCGGCCGCGCCGCGCGGCCGCGCGGACCGGGTTCGGGCTCGTCGTCGCCGTCGATCACCGCGACCACGGTGCCGTCGATCTCGGGCCGCAGCGACAGGTTGCGCCGCCGCGCGTACCACAGCAGCGACTGCGCGGCCAGCAGCTCGGCCCACACCGCATCGACCGGGTCTGCCGCCGGCAGCGGTGCCGGCAGCGCGACGCCCAGCCGCGTGCCGGCAAGCAGCCGCATCGCCTCCAGCGGCAGCCGCTTGGCGCCCAGGCGCAGCGCCGGCGTGGCCAGCGTACGCGCCAGCCGCTGGCGCAATCGCGCCGCCTGCCGCGCCAGCGCTTCGCGCGTCACCGGCACCAGCACCGCGACCGCGGTCGATTCCTGCTCGGCCGCGCTCAGCTCCAGGTCGATCGGCGGCAGCAGCAGCGACTCCTCGACCAGCGCGCCGATCTCGTCTTCCGGCACCAGCATCAGCTCGGCGTTGACGCCCGGCGGAAACCAGCTCTGGCTGAAGTTCTGCGCATTCAGCGCCGCCGCCGGCATCGGCCCGGCGGCCGGCAGCGCGCTGAAGTGCTGTGCGGCGTTGAGCGTGGCGCCGCGCGCCAGCAGCTCGTGCAGCTGCGCGCTGTACTGCGCCAGGTGCGCTTCGCGCAGCAGCCGCGGCGCGAAGCCGAAGCCGAGCAGGTCGCCATGCGCCTGGCCGGCGGCGCGGCGCACCAGATGCCTATCGACCCAGCGGATGACGTCGCCGCTGATCGCCAGCACCGCCAGCGGCAGCATCTCGGCCGGCAGCGGCGGCAACGACTGCGACACGAACGCGTCGCGCGCGAGGCGCCCGCGCTGCGCGTCGAAGTCCTCGGCCGGCGCGTCGACCCAGGGCGACAGGGTCAGCGCCGCGGCCTCGACGATGTCGCCCTCCTCGACCACCCGCGGCCCGTCGAGCGTGCTCGGGTACGCGGCCACCGGGTTGGCGCTGAACTCCAGCGCGCGCAGGCCGAGCACGAACACCCCGCTGCGGTTGCGCAGCGCCGGCAGCGGCTTGCCCAGCACGCCTAGCTGCGCGGCCAGCGTCTGCAGCTTGAACAGCTGCGCCAGCGACACGCGCACCTGGCGGTTCAGCGACACCAGCTCGCCGCCCGCGGTGTAGCCGAAGCCGGCTTCGACCACCAGGTCGCTCGCCACCGTGCCCGCGCTCGCCTCGAGCCCTTCGACCACGCCCGCGCCGAGCGCGCGCGCGAAGCCCGCCTGGCGCGCCAGGAAGTAGGCCTGGTCGCGCGTCAGGTCGCGGGCGGCGAGAAACTTGCCGTCGAAGTAGCGCGGCCGCACGCGGTGCGATTCCTCGATCAGCAGGTTGGCCTGGCGCAGCTGCAGCGCGGCTTCCAGGCTGACGAAAGTGCGGTTCGAGGCGGAGGTCATGGCAGGCTCCGGCAAGAGGCGATCAAGCGCCGAGCACCGCGGCGAGCAGGTCGCCCGGCACGACGAAGGCACGCGAGCTGTTGTCGATCAGCGCGTCGCTGAAGGTGTCGAGGTCGAACACCGGCCGCGGCTCGCCCGCCGGCAGGCTCGCCGGCAGGCGCACGCGCGCCAGGAAGACCGACGCCGGATCGACGCCGACCGCGTGTTCGGCCAAGGGCGCAAGGGTCTCGCCGTTCGGCCGCGCGAGCGCGGCGTCCCAGCCGTCGAGCAAGGCCGCGCGCGCGGCCGCGCTGCGCTCGGCCGGCGTGGCCAGCGCGCGCACGGCGGCGAAGCGCGCGCGCGGCAGGAAGGTCGGCGCCGCCGGCGCGTCCTTGGCTTCGGGCCGCAGCACCAGCGAGAACACGAACGCATCGCGCACGCGCGACGGCACCAGCGCGTCGGTGGCGTCGAACGCGCCGTGCGCGAACGCGGGCGTCGCGCCGCGGCCGCGCGCGGCGAACGCGAGGTACAGGTCGGCGACCACGCCCTCGGCGCCAAGGGCGGCGCGCAGCGCGTCGTCGCTCCGGGATCGCAGCCACGGCTCGACGCGCAGGCACCACGGCCGCGGCACTTCGATCAGCCGGCCGTGGCGGTCGACCGCGAGGCCGCCGCCGACCTGCAGCTCGATGCCGGCCGCCGGCCGCTGCACGGTGACGCGCAGCCCGACCAGCGTGCCCGCGCCGCCGAGGTACGCGAGCGCCCGCGCCAGTCGGCCGCGGTGGTAGGTCTGCTCGTCGACGAAGTCCTCGCGGTCGAGCAGCACGCCGGTGTCGTAGTAGACGCGGTCGGGCCGCAGGGCGGCCGGCAGCGCGTCGGTGGTGGCGAAGGCGAGGTCAGGTGTGGTCATGGCTCTTGCCCTTGCTTCGCGGTCGGCGCGCCGAGGCCTTGGTTGGTGCGCGCGGCGCGGCCGGCGCGGCCGTCCGCGCCCCGCTGACCGGCGCGCGGGGGGTCACCGGCGCGAGCGGCGGCACCGGCGGCTGCGCCGGCGTGACCACCGCCACCGGCGGCGGCCCTGTTGGCGGCCCTACTGGCGGCCCTGCTGGCGGCCCCACTGGCGGGCCCACTCGCGGCGGCACGACCGGCGTCAGCACCACCGGCGGCTGCGGCGGTCGCGGCGGGCGCAGCACCACCGGGTCGAGGTCGACCGGCGTGAGCACCACGCCGGGGCCGACGACTCCGCCGCGACGCACCGTGACCGTCACCTCGTCGGGCTCGCTCGCGACCCCGCGCGCGTTGACCACCACCAGCGTGAAGCGGTGGCGACCCGGCGCGAGCCGGTTCTGCACCACGAGCACCGGCTCGCGCTGCTCGAGCGGCTGGTTCGGCACGAGGATCGGCATCGCTGCCCCTGGTCGGCCGGCGGGTGCCCTTCAGCCGACCTGCGGGCCGAGGTAGGTGAAGCGGTAGGTCTTGATCGAACCGCCGATGTCGAAGGACTTCTCGCCGTTCAGCGGGATCTCCTTGCCCAGGTCGGCGATCTGCGGCGCGTTCAGCACCGCGGTCGGACGCTCGCGGTCGGCGACGATCACGACCTTCTGGTCCGGCGCCGACACGTTGCCCGAGTCGTCGACGACCTCGAGCTGGAACAGGTGGCGCCCGCGGGGCAGCGGCGCCGCCGGGTCGACCTCCATCACGATCACCGCCTGGTCGGTTTCGAACGGAACGTTGATTTCGAGCTTGGCCATCGCATCCTCCTTCGGTCAAACAGGGGTGGGTCGCGGGTGTGTCAGGTCCGCCTGGTGAAGCGCCAGCGCGCGATCTCGCCGCCCGCCGGCGGCCGCGAGCCGCGCCCGTCGAGCACCAGCGGCAACGCCGGGTCGTGCACCGCGGGCGTGTCGAGCACGGCGGCCGGCTCACCGTCGCTGGCGCCGGGCACGCCGTCCTCGAAGCGCCAGTCGAGCGCGCCGCCGCCGCGAATGCGGTCGCCGCGGCCGACCGCGCTGTGGTCGAGGCGCGCGGTGGCCGGCGGCCGAGGCGCGCGCAGGTAGCTGTCGTGGCCGACCAGCGCGGCGATGCCCGCCAGGAACGGCTCGCGCGCGGCGATCACCTTCAGCAGCACGTGCGCCGGCGCGATCTCGGCGGCGATGCTCGCCACGCGCGCGCGCAGCTCGTCGGTCAGGCCTTCGTGCACCAGCACGGTGGCGCGGTGCGCGGTGCGCTCGTAGACGCTGGCGATGGTCGCGGCTTCGGCGTCGGACTCGACGCCTTCACCGAACAGCGCCAGGAACTCGCGCCGCGCCTGCGCACCGTCCGCACCCGACTGCCCATCGGGCAGGTGCTCGCTCGCGTCGCCGAGGATCAGCGTGTCGCCGACGAAGGAGTTGCCCGACACCACCAGCCCCGGCAGCAGCGGGTCGTCGTCACCGCGGTTCAGGTCGACGCCCAGCAGCGTGGCCAGCGTGCGGCGCAAGCGGAAGTCCTCGATCACGACGATGCGCCCCAGGCTCAGCTGCCCCTCGGTGGCGATGTCGAGTGCGCGCTGCAGCCCGGCGAGCGTGCCGCGCTCGCGCCGCAGCGCAGGCGCCTGGATCAGCCACTCACGCCGGCACTGCGGCGGCAGCCGCGGCGGGAAGCGCTCGCCGGTCCAGCCGGCCAGCCAGTCGAGCCAGCGCGGCGGCGTGCTGTGCGGATCGCTCAGCACGTGGGCTTCGGCGATGCCGTCTTCCAGCGGCGTCAGCACCGCCTCGAACAGCTGGCTGAAGCGCTCGAGGAAGTCGTGCGGCGTCGCCGGCCCGGCCAGCGCGCGGTCGAACACCGCCTCGTCGCGGTACAGCTCGGGCAGGTAGCGGCGCACGTACGAGAAGCGCCCGCCCCAGACGCGCAGCGCGGCGATCTCGGGGGTCGAGCGGCCGTTGCCGAACAGCGTGACGCGCAGCCACAGCCGGCGGCCGCGCAGGTCGCGCAGGCGCCGGCCGCAGCGCTGCACCAGCACCGAGAACGCGCCCACCACGCCCGCTCGCGGCGGGCAGTCGAGCAGCCCGGCCCGGTGCGGCAGTTCGCTCGCTTCGCGCAGCCACGCCGCGCGCGGCAGGTCGGCCGGCAAGGTGCCGGCGGCCGCCACGTCGCCAAAGGCATGCGGCCACCATTCGCGCCTGTCGTCCGGCAGCTCGTCGTCGGCCGCGGCCACCTCGACCAGCACGCCGCAGCCCGGCGGGATGATCGCTTCGAGCACCAGCCGGTGCCAGACCAGGTCGGGCTGGCCGGCGTCGATCGCCCGGCCCTGCGCCGTGCCGCTGCCGGCAAAGCCGCGCCAGGCCAGCGGCACCAGCTCGCGTGCGAAGGCCAGCGGCAGCGGTGCCCCGACCAGCGCCGGCGACAACGGCTGCGCCAGCGGCAGCTGCGGCGGCCAGGCCTGCGCGGCGACGAAGCGCCCGCGTGCGGCGTCTTCGCTCGGGTAGCGCCGGCCCACCGGCGGCAGCGGCGCTGCGTCGGGATCCAGCGGCGGCACCACCCCGGCGTCGGCCGCGGGCACCGCGGCCGCGCCCGCCGCAGCGTGGGCGTCAGGCGGCAGCGCATAGACCAGCACCTCGTCGAGGTCGGCGATGCGCAGCGCGACCTGCTCGTCGTCGAGCCAGGCGAGCGCATGCGCGTAGTCGGCGCCTTCGAGCTGCACGCGCGCCGTGGCGCGGCCGCGCGCGTCGAACAGCAGCAGCTGCAGCGCGCCATCGCCGGCCCAGCCGGCGACCGCGAGCCTTCCTGCCGGGCTCGCGGCCAGCGCCACCGGCCGCAGCTGCGCCGGCAGCGCGACGCTCAGCAGTTCGATCCGCGGCGCATCGGGGTTCTCCGGCGCCGGGCGGAAGGTGCCGGGGTCGTAGACGACCCCGGCACGCTCGGGCCACGGCGTGCCGGCGATGCGCGCGAGCCTGCGCTGCACGCGGTCGAGCAGCCAGCGGCCGCCGCGCGCATCGCAGGCCAGCGCGTGCGCCGACAGCGCGGTTGCGCCTTCGAGCAACGGCAGCGTCAGGCGGATCGGCGCGAAGCGGTCGCGCAGGTCGATCAGGTCGATGCTGTCGGGCAGCGCCAGCAGCAGCACGTCATCGGCATCGAGCGCCAGGTCCAGCGGCACCGTGCCGGCAACCGCGGCGTAGCGCGGCACCTCGCCGGCGAAGGCGCCGAAGCCCATCAGCGTCGCGCTCGGCAGATCCCAGCGCGCGCATGTGCCGAAGCGGTCGCGCAAGTGCGGCAGCCGCGCGAGATCGGCCTCGGCCAGCGCCGCGCGCGTGGCCCGGTCGGCCACCGGCGGCGCCGCGCGTTCGCAGCGCAGCGAAAGCAGCGGGCGCGGCGCGGCCTCGTGAGCGCCGCCGACGGTGTTGGCCGTGGCGGCGATCGTGGTGCCGGCGAGAGCTGCCCAGTCCCGCGGCTCGGACCACATCCAGAAGCGTTGGCCGTTGGCGTCCATCACGCGCGCGTCCGTCAGCACAGGTCGGTGATCACCGGCACCGCGACCCGCGGCGCGCCGGGATCGATGCCGGCATCGAGCCGGCCCGGCGCCTCGGTGCCGACCTCGACCACCACGTGCATCAGCTCGGGCAGCTGCCAGCCGGCCAGCAGCAGCTGCTGCACGCCGGCGGCGTTGCGCGCGGCCTGGACCCACGCGGCGCCCTCGCGCACGAACAGGTTCACCCCGGCGACGCTGGCGATGCCGGGCACGCGTGCGGCCTCGACCTCGACCTCGCGGTCGGCGATCGTGCGGCCGAGCGCCCAGCCGGCGCCGTCGAAGCCGCCGGGCGCCAGCGGCCACAGCAGCCGTCGCAGCGCGGCGCGCACCGCCGCCAGCGTGGCATCGCGCGGCGCGTCGGCGCGCAGGCCGACGGCCAGCGACAGCGCCATCGGCACGTACTCGCAGCCGATCACGTACAGCTCGGTCGCCAGCGGCCGCCGCGGCTCGAGCTGCGCATGCACCGCCTCGATCAGCGGCCGGTCGGCGCGCGGGTTCGGCGCGGTGCCGACCCCCGGCTGCAGCAGCCCCGGAATGACCATCACCGTGACCACGCCCGGCACGCCGAACGCGCGGCTGCGCGGCACGAAACGCGGCAGCAGCTCGACGCGGCCCAGGTCCACGCCCGGCGTCTGCAGCGCCAGCGTGCGGTAGTCGTCGGCGGTGACCGCGCGCTCGCGGTGGCGCAGCACGCCGGGGATGCGCGCTTCGGCGGCGTCGACCGTCTCCGCATCCTCGCCGCCGCTGGTGGCCGCCGGCTGCTGCACCTTCAGGTTCGTCACCGGCGCGCCGCCGCCGACACGCAGCGCGACCAGCTCGCGCAGCGTCAGCGGCGCCAGGTTGCCGGCGCGGCCGCCGCCGGCGCGCGCGGCGAGCATCTTCACGCGCGAGCCCGGCGCCGGCAGGCGGCCGCGCACACCGTCGCCGAAGCGCAGCTCGCCCGACTGCGCATCGAGCTCGTAGGCGCGCGCGGCGCGCGAGATGTCGGGCCGGTGCGACAGCAGCGCCAGGTCGTCGACGCGCGTCCAGGCTTCGTAGTCGGCGCCCGGCTCGGCGACCGCGATGCGCAGCGTCTCGGCGTCGACGTTGCGCAGCGGCAGCGCGACCCGTTCGCCGGCTTCGCCGCGCGTCTGCGCCACCACCAGCGGCGCGCTGCTTTGCACCTGCTCGATCTGCACCGCATGCAGCCCGACCCAGCTCAGGCGCAGCTGCTGCGTCGCCGCCGACGCGCGCAGCCGCAGCCAGCCCACCAGCCGCGCGGCACGCTCGGGGTCGTCCAGCCGCGGCGGCTCGTCGTCGACGCCGGCGAGCGCGCCGATGCCCAGCGACGCGCTGCCGATGCCGATCAGCTCCGGCCCCGGCGGCACCAGCCGGAACACGCCGGAGCGCTTGAAGCCGTCGGCGCTGCCGGCGGCGAGGGCGAGCGTGTGGTAGTCGGTGGCCGCCGCGCCGCCGACCGAGACCTCCCACTGCGCGTCGATGCGCTCGGCAGCGGCCGGCTGGCGCTGGTCGTCGGGCACGACCAGCGCCGGCAGCACGCCGACGTTGAGCAGCCGCGGCGCGCCGTGGTCGTCGCGCGCGAGCTGCGCGCGCGCGCGGTCACGCAGCGCCGCCGGGTTCTCGCCGCGCGCCGGCTTCGGCGCCAGCAGTGCGATCCACAGGCAGCGGTCGACCGTCTCGGCCGCCACGTCCACGCCCTGCGGCACGGCCAGCCCGTCGGCGAACAACGGCGTCGTCTCGTAGGTGTCGAGCGCGCGCGCGCCGTACAGCTGCGACAGCTGCGCGATCGTCTCGGCCAGCTCCGGATGCGAGCGCAGCGTGACCCGGCACTTGATGTAGACCTCGCCCGTCACCGGCGCGATCGACACCTCCTGCAGGGTCTCGAACGGCAGCGGCCGCTCGACGCGCGCGCGCGCCAGCAGGTCGACCGCATCGCGCGCATCGTCGGGCAGCTTCAGCGCCAGCAGCCCGCGCGCCGGCCGCGCCGGCTTCAGGCCCAGGCCGAGCAGGTTCAGGAACACGCGGCGCTGGCGCTCGGGCACCTGGTTCGCGCGGTACAGCACCGTGTCGGCGAGGAAGGCGAACAGCTCGATCAGCGTGCGCCCGGGGTCGCCGATGCGCGGGTTGGTCCACTCCGGCGTGTGCGCCGGGATGCGCGCCAGCGCTTCGGCGACCAGGTCGTCGAAGCGACGGTCATCGAGCAGCGGCACCGGCAGCGGCATCGCCTCGTCTCCTCAACCGCCGAGCGCCAGGCTCAGGCCGAGCTGCCGCGCTTCGCCGCTGCGGCGCAGCCGGTAGTGCAGCTCGATGCGCACCGCGGCGGCGTCGGCTTCGTCTTCGCGCACGTCGATGCGGTCGACCTGCACGCGCGGCTCGTGGCGCGCGACCGCGGTGTCGATGCGCGTGCGGATGCGCGCCCGCACCGCCAGCGTGTTCGGCTCGTGCAGGAAGTCCTGCAGCCCGGCGCCGAAGTCCGAATGCATCAGCTGCTCGCCGGGGCGGGTCGACAGGATCACGCGCAACTGCTGCTCGACGCTGGCCTCGAGCGACGGCCACGACCACTGCCCCGCGGCATCGGGCAGCCCGAGCAGCGGCCAGCCGATTGGTGGGGCGAGCGATGCGTCGCGTGCCATTGCGGTTGCTCCACGCGCCTTGCCGTCAATCCTTCTTCACCGGAACCGGCAGGCAGATCTTCACCAGCGGCATCCAGCGCAGGAAGATGTTCAGCAACGCGAGGATCACGTTCAGCGCGATGAACGCGCAGATCGTGATGATCGGAATGCTGAAGCTGCACAGCCAGCCCAGCCCGATCTCGCTGCCCTTCTTGCCCTTGCCTTCGAGCAGGTCGGTCGGCGAGTTGCCGGCGAGCAGGTTCTGCAGCGACGGCGGCAGCTCGAACGCGACGTTGGGCTTCATCGCCGCCAGGCTCGCCTTGTCGAAGGGCGGCAACGCGATCTTCGCCTGCGGCGTGCCGGTGGAGGCGTACCACGGCGCGATGCGGTACAGCGGCGTGTGCTCGCTCCACACCAGCAGCGGCGAGCAGCCGTCGTCGCGCCTGACGCGGATGAACGCGCGGATCGCGTAGAGCGCGGTC
>CAZKCJ010000029.1:14772-15549 GCA_964550885.1 uncultured Rubrivivax sp.
TCGCATCGTCGAAGCGGCCCTGCAGCGTGCGCGCTTCGGCGCTGCGCTGCTGCAGCAGGTCGAGCGCGGCGTCGGCGAAGCGCGCGCCGAAGCCCTGCGGCAGCGGCCCGAACCGCTCGGGCATCGGCACCGCCGGCGCGTTGTCGTCGCTGACCAGCCGCGCGCAGGCGACCCAGAACGCTGCGCTCGGGATGGGCTCGAACGGATCTTGCCCCAGCGGCAGCGGCACGCGGCGGCGGCGCAGCGGCACCTCGTCGAGCAGCGCGCGCAGCGGCGCGGCGCGCGCCGATTCGATCTCGAACTCCAGCGCCAGCTGGCGCACGAACGCGGTGAACTGCGCGCGCAGGCCTGCGGCACCGGGCGCGGCCTCGGCGTCGGCGGGCTGCGCTGCTTGCGTCGCATCGAGCCAGCTCGCGTCGAACAGGCCGCCGGCATCGGGCAGCGTGCGCTCGGCCTCGCGCCGCAGGTACGGCGACAGGTGCGCGATGAAGTCGTCGCGCGCCCGGCCCGGCGCGCGCGCCGGGCTGTAGTCCACCGCGACGGCGTCGGCCTTGCGCTGCGCGTCGCCGCAGGGCACCAGGCCGTACAGCAGCGTGCGCTGCGCGTGCGCGTTGACCTCGGGCACCACCAGCGGCACCTCGGGGTCCATGCGCCACGCGCTCGTGTTGTCCACGCAGACCGCGCCGGCCTGCGCCGCGATGGGACAGAACTTTTCGCTGATCTTGCCGCCGGCCGAGAACAGGGCGATTTGCACGCCCTCGAAGCTCTTTTCCGTCA
>CAZKCJ010000030.1:0-6188 GCA_964550885.1 uncultured Rubrivivax sp.
CACCACCGGATCGCGGCTCGCGCCGCGGCATGATCGGCCGATGCAGCTGCCCCCCTTCGGCTTTGTCAGCGTCCACGAGCGGCCGCTTGCCGACGGCAGCGAGCGCGAGGCCGAATGGCTGGCCGGCGTCGCCCGCACCGGGCGCGCCGCCGCGCACCTGTGGCAAGGCCCGCCCGGCTGGGTGGTGCCGCGCAGCTGCACCGCGCTGCCGGCCTGGGCCGAGGTGCAGGCGCGGCACGGCCGCGCGCTGCAGTTGCGCGCGTCGGGCGGCGGGCTGGTGCCGCAGGGCCCGGGCCTGTGGAACCTGAGCCTGGCCTGGCCCGCCGGGCAGGCGACGCCGGCCGACCTGCACGCGGTCTACGCGGCGCTGTGCGCCGCGCTGGCGGCCGCGATCGCGCGGCTGAAGGTGGCGACCACGCCGGGCGCGGTGCCGGGCTCGTTCTGCGACGGGCGCTGGAATCTGGTCAGCCGCGGCCGCAAGCTCGCCGGTACCGCACAGGCGTGGCGGCGCATCGGCGCGCGGCAGCTGGTGCTGGCGCACGCGCTGCTGCTCGTCGACGCCGACCCGCAGGCGCTGGCCGCCCGCGCCAACAAGCTGGCGGCCGAGCTCGGCCAGGGCACGCCGTACCGCGCGGCGGCGCTGACCAGCCTCGCGCGCGAGGCGCCGGACCCCGCCCGCATCGAGGCGCGCACGCTGCAGGTTCTGGCCGAACAATTCGCACGCATCGTGCCCCCGCACGTGATCAAGGAAGACGCCGATGGTCCTGCTCGAATTCGCGATGGTTCCGCACGGTCAGGGTGAGAGCCTGAGCGCGCCGGTGGCGCGCATCCTCGACCTGATCGACCGCAGCGGCGTGCGCTACCGGCTCACGCCGATGGGCACGATCCTCGAGGGCGAATGGGACGAGGTCTTCGCGGTCGTCGGCACCTGCTTTCGCGAGCTCGCGCGCGACTGCAGCCGCATCGGCTTGAACCTGAAGCTCGACTACCGCAAGGGCGAGGCGAGCCGCCTCGAGTCGAAGGTCGAGCACGTCGAGCAACGGCTCGGACGCAAGCTGCGCACTTGAGCGGCGCCGGCGCCAGCCTGAGCGCGCAGCGGCACGGTCGACGACGGGCGGCGAATGCACGGCGCCGGTCCGCAGCCAGCGCGCAGCGCGCCGCGACTTCGCAGGCTTCAGCCGCCGCCGCGCTTCGCGCGCGGGTGCGCGGCGTCGTAGACCTTGGCCAGGTGCTGGAAGTCCAGCCGCGTGTACACCTGCGTGGTCCCGATGTTCGCGTGACCGAGCAGCTCCTGCACCGCGCGCAGGTCGCCGCTGGACTGCAGCAGGTGCGACGCGAAGCTGTGCCGCAGCATGTGCGGGTGCACGTGGGTCGGCAGCCCGGCCTGCAGCGCCAGCGCCTTGAGCCGCGAGCGCACCTGGCTCGCGGTCAACCGGGTGCCGCGGCGGCTGACGAACAGCGCCGGCTCATCGGCCGCCGCCAGCTGCGCGCGCAGCGCGAGCCACGCGCGCAGCGCCGCCAGCGCCGCCGCGCCCACCGGCACGCTGCGCCGCTTCGAACCCTTGCCCAGCACCTGCGCGCTGGCGTCGTCCAGATCGACCCAGCCGGCGGCGGCGCTGCCGGCGCGCAGGTCCAGGCCGGTCAGCTCGGCCACGCGCAGCCCGCAGCCGTAGAGCAGCTCGACGATCGCGTGATCGCGCGCCGCCAGCACCGGGTCGCCCTGCACCGGCTGGTGCGCCGCCAGCGCCACCGCCTGCTCGACCGACAGCGCCTTGGGCAGCGGCTTGCCGGCCTTCGGTGCGCGCACGCCGTCGACCGGGTTGCGCGCGACGCCGCCTTCGCGCCCCCACCAGCGGTACAGCCCGCGCCAGGCCGACAGCTGGATCGCGATCGAGCGCGGCGCCAGGCCGCGCTCGCGCAGCTGCGCGGCCCAGCGTCGCACCTGCAGCGGCTGCACCGCGTCCAGCGGCACCGATGCTGCCGCAGCCGCAGCCTGCAGCCGGCGCAGCGCGTCCTCGATCAACGCCAGGCTGCGCGGCGCGAGCCGGCGCTCGACCCGCTGGTAGGCCAGGTGCCGCTCGATCACCGGCGCCAGCGGCTCCAGCGGCGGTGGCGGCGCGGCCTGCGCCGCCGCGCGGCGCGCGGAACCGTCTGCGGCGGCGGCCCGCGCCACGGGCGCTTCAGCCGGCGCGCAGCCGCGCCAGCGCCGCACCGGCAACTTCGCCGATGCGCGCGAGGAACTCGGTGCCCATCTGCGCGGCATAGCGGGTCGGGTCGGGCGAGCCCAGCACCAGCAGCCCGAACGCGTCCTCGCCATCGGCCGCGCGCAGCGGCAGCATCGCCATCGACTGCACCGCGGCCGCGTCGTCGAACCAGGCCGAGGCCTCGAAGCCGGCGTTGGCGCCGCAGTAGGGCAGCGACAAGCTGCCGGCGAAGGCGCGCAGGTCGTCGCTGACCGGCTGCGCCGCCGGCAGCGCCACGAAGGGCTCGGCCACGCCCCACAGCCGCAGCGCGACCTGCGGAATCTGGAAGCGCTGCTGCAGGTCGGCCTGCAGCACCTGCGGCAGCTGCGCGGCGTCGTCGGTCAGCAGCAGCCGCGCGGTCCACTGGTGCAGCCGGTCGGCGATCGCCATGTTGTCCTGGCCGTTGCGGATCATCTCGATGATCTTGTGCTCGAGGCCCTTGATGCGCTCGCGCAGCATCTCCATCTGCCGCTCCTGCAGCGACACCGCGCGCTGCCCGTGCGGGCTGGTCAGCTGCACGCTGGCCAGCAGCTCCGCGTGGCGCATGAAGAAGCCCGGCGTGTTCGCCAGGTACTCGGCGATGTCCTGCTCGGTGATGCCGTCGATCGTCATCCGCAAAGCTCCGTGCTGCGTGGTTCGGTGCGCGCCGGCCGCGGCGGCTCGCTGATGTGGGTCTGGGTCCATTGCGCTGCGGCGACCCGTGCCCGCGGCGCCGCCGGCCGCACGCGGCCCGCAGCCGCGGTCACAGCTCGATCTCCCCTTCGAAGACCGTCTGCGCCTGGCCGGTCATCTGCACCGGCTGGCCGGCGCCGGCCCATTCGATCGTCAGCCGGCCGCCGCGGGTCTGCACGTCGACCCGCCGGTCGAGCCAGCCCAGGCGGATGCCGGCGACCACCGCCGCGCAGGCGCCGGTGCCGCAGGCCAGGGTCTCGCCCGCGCCGCGCTCGAACACGCGCAGCGCGACCCGGTCGCGCGCCAGCAGCTGCACGAAGCCGGCGTTGACGCCGTTCGCGAAGCGCGGGTGGGTCGCGATCTCGGCGCCGATCGTCGTGACGGCGGCCGCCTGCGCATCGTCCACCCGCTGCACCGCGTGCGGGTTGCCCATCGACAGCACCGCCAGCTCGACCGTGCGCTCGCGCAGCGGCAGCGGCCACAGCTCGAAGTCGTCGACCCTGCGCGGCACCAGGCCCGCGGGGTCGAAGGGCACGCGCGCGGGGTCGAACTCCGGCGGGCCCATGTCGACCGTGACCCGACCGTCGCCGCGCCAGTGCAGCTCGAGCTCGCGGTTGACGGTGGCCACGCGGATGCGCTCCTTCGTGCTCAGGCCCTTGTCGCGCACGTAGCGCACGAAGCAGCGCGCGCCGTTGCCGCAGTGCTCGACCTCGTCGCCGCTGGCGTTGAAGATCCGGTAGCCGAAGTCGATGCCCGCGCGCGGGCTGGGCTCGACCACCAGGATCTGGTCGGCGCCGACGCCGAAGTGGCGGTCGGCGAGCGCGCGGTACTGCTCGGGCGACAGCGTCAGCGGCGCGCGCGTCGCGTCGAGCACCACGAAGTCGTTGCCCGCGCCCTGCATCTTGGTGAAGCGCAGCTTCATCGTGCGGATTATGGCGACCGCCCGGCCGCTGCCGCGCATGCGCTGCCCGCCGCTCGAGGCGGCTGCCCACGGCGTTCAACGCGGCTGCTCGCCCGGCGGGCTGCCGCGCGGCAGCTTGTAGCGGTCATAGCCCCACAGGTACTGCTCGGGACACTGGCGGATCTGCCGCTCCATCGCGCGGTTGATCAGCGCGGCCTGCGCGCGCTGCAGCGCCGCGTCGTCGGCGGCAGCCGTCGGGATCGGCTCGGCGAGCGCGCTCAGCACGAGACGGTAGCCGCGGCCGCCGGGCAGGCGTTCGCAGCGCGCGAGCAGCACCGGCGCGCCCGACTGCAGTGCCAGCCGTGCCGCCAGCGTCATCGAGTAGGCGGGCCGGCCGAAGAACGGCGCCCACGCGCCCTGGCCGTAGGGCGGCACCTGGTCGGGCAGCAGCCCCACCGCCTGCCCCTGGCGCAGCGCGCGCAGCATCTGGCGCACGCCACCGAAGTCGGCGGGCGCTGTCGCCAGCGCAGCGCGCGCGCGCACACGCTCCTGCAGCGCGCGCAGCGCCGGGTGGCGCGCCGGCCGGTACAGCACGGTGATCGGCTGCAGCCGGCCCCAGCGCTCGGCGTAGGCCTGCGCCGACAGTTCGAAGCTGCCCAGGTGCGGCGTCAGCAGCAGCAGCCCGCGGCCGGCGCGCAGCGCGTCGTCGATCAGCTCAGCGCCGTGCCACTCGATCGCGTCCGGAATCGGCTCGCCCGCTGGCCGCAGCCACAGCCGCAGCCCTTCGGTGCCCATCTTGCCGGCCTCGGCGACCGCGCGGCGCCGCTGCTGCGGCGTGAGCCCGGCCAGCGCCGCGTTCGCGTGCAGCCGCCGCCGGTAGGTCGGCGACAGCAGCCACGCGGCCCAGCCCAGCAGCGCGCCCAGCACTTGCACCGAGCGCAGCGAACGGCGGGCCAGCCAGCCCAGCACCGACTCCATCGCTTCCTATAATCCGTGGCCAGCGCCGAGTTATGAACTACTTGCAGGGCGCATCCGGGGGCGCCACCCCCGGCCGGGCGAGCCGAACGACGGCGCGCCCGCGGAAGTACTGCTAAAGCGTTCGCCGCTCCTGGTGCATCTGACGGTCGGCAACGCGACCCGCAACCGTCAACGCAGGAGTTTAAGCAGTGGCGAACGACTTCCTCTTCACCTCCGAGTCGGTCTCGGAAGGGCACCCGGACAAGGTGTCCGACCAGGTCTCGGACGCGATCCTCGACGCGATCTTCACGCAGGACCCGCGCTCGCGCGTGGCCGCCGAGACGCTGTGCAACACCGGCCTGGTCGTGCTCGCCGGCGAGATCACCACCAACGCGCACGTCGACTACATCCAGGTCGCGCGCGACACGATCAAGCGCATCGGCTACGACAACACCGACTACGGCATCGACTACAAGGGCTGCGCGGTGCTGGTGGCCTACGACAAGCAGAGCAACGACATCGCGCAGGGCGTGGACCACGCCAGCGACGACCACCTGAACACCGGCGCCGGCGACCAGGGCCTGATGTTCGGCTACGCCTGCGACGAGACGCCCGAGCTGATGCCCGCGCCGATCCACTACGCGCACCGGCTGGTCGAGCGCCAGGCTCAGCTGCGCCGCGACGGCCGCCTGCCCTTCCTGCGCCCCGACGCGAAGAGCCAGGTGACGATGCGCTACGTCGACGGCAAGCCGCACTCGATCGACACCGTGGTGCTGAGCAGCCAGCACAGCCCCGACCAGAGCGAGACGCCGACGAAGATGAAGCCGTCGTTCGTCGAGGCGGTGATCGAGGAAATCATCAAGCCGGTGCTGCCCAAGGAGTGGCTGAAGGACACCCGCTTCCTGGTCAACCCGACCGGGCGATTCGTCACCGGCGGCCCGCAGGGCGACTGCGGCCTGACCGGGCGCAAGATCATCGTCGACACCTACGGCGGCGCCTGCCCGCACGGCGGCGGCGCCTTCAGCGGCAAGGACCCGAGCAAGGTCGACCGCTCGGCCGCCTACGCCGCGCGCTACGTGGCCAAGAACGTGGTCGCCGCCGGCATCGCACGGCAGTGCCAGGTGCAGGTGGCCTACGCGATCGGCGTCGCGCGGCCGATGAACGTGACCGTCTACACCGAAGGCACCGGCATCGTCCCCGACGAGCAGATCGCGCGCTGGGTGACCGAGGTCTTCGACCTGCGGCCCAAGGGGATCATCCAGATGCTCGAGCTGCTGCGGCCGATCTACGAGAAGACTGCCGCCTACGGCCACTTCGGCCGCAATGAACCCGAATTCACCTGGGAGCGCGTGGACAAGGTGGCCGTGCTGCGCGACCTGGCAGGCCTGAAGGCCTGACAGGTCGTGCAGCAGCCC
>CAZKCJ010000030.1:6288-15548 GCA_964550885.1 uncultured Rubrivivax sp.
GGCGCCAGCCGGGCCGCCGCGGCAGCGGCGCGGCCACCTTGCGGCGAAGGCTCACATCGCGCCAGCGATGTGAAGGCGCGCAGCGCCGGGCCGTAGCCACAAGCCCACCACGTGCTGCGCGACCTGGCAGGCCTGAAGGCCTGACAGGTCGTGCAGCAGCCCGGCGCCAGCCGGGCCGCCGCGGCAGCGGCGCGGCCACCTTGCGGCGAAGGCTCACTTCGCGCCAGCGATGTGAAGGCGCGCAAGCGCCGAGCCGCAGCCACAAGCCCACCACGTGCTGCGCGACCTGGCAGGCCTGAAAGGCCAGTGAGGGCGCGCAGCCGTCCCGCCGCAGGCAGGGCCGCTGCTGCCCCCGGCCGGTCACGCGGCTCGCCGAATGGAGTTGGGGATTGACCCCTCGACATAGCAGGCACAGGATCTCCGCCACGCGACCCGCTGCGACCTGCCCGAGCGTTGCCGCGGCTGAAAGGAGGCCCGCGATGAGGATCACGCGATGCTGCGTCTGGATCTTGATCGCCGGCACGGCGGCACCTGCGGTCGCCCAGCAGGCAGTCTCCGCCTTGCCCCGGACCAACGTCACCTGGAACAACCGGACGGCAAGCTATCAGCTCGGGGCTGCCATCGCGTACTCGGGCGACATCGACGCCTATGCACCGGCACGCGTCGTTCGCGGCGTGCCGAACAACTACATGTCCTACGTGGTGACGCAGGGCAACGCCGGGCCGAACGACTACTTGACCAGCGTCGCCTTCCGCCCCGCGGCCGGCGCTGCCCCCGCCCAGTTCCTCTTTCCGACGACCCCGGCCGGGCAGGCCAACACCAGCCTGGGCGGGATGATCTCGAGCTTCGGCTGGGGCGCGGCAGACGTCGTGATGAACCAGTGTTACGCCGGCGGCTTCGCCTACAACGTCGCGGGTTCGCTTCAGGGCGCGACCTCGGCGGCCGGGGCCGTCGTGCCGCCGGTCAACCGCATCGGCTACACCTTCGCGTCGGGCGCCAACTACAACGAGCTGGCCTACGGCTTCGCGCTGCCCAGCGGCGCCGCCGGCCCGGCGACGATGACGGCGCTCGGCGACTTCACGCAGGGCCAGGCCTACGGATCCACCACCAGCGGCGCCGCAGCCGCGTACTCGCTGGTCCGGTCGTACCGCAACGGCCGCGTGGCCGACCCATTCGTGGTCGGTGGCAGCCCCTACGGCGTCCCGAACCAGGTGCCCACGTTGCCCGGCCCGCCGGCGCGCGCGAACCTGCAGGCCGGCGGCTTCGAAAGCCCGATCTACGGCTCGGCCGACGCGCTGACCGCGGCCGGCGGGATCGACGAGGCTGGTGCGAACAACTCGCGCAGCTACGCAACCAACACCGCCAACCGGTGGGCCGTGCTGGTCGCGTTCACCCCCGATCGATCCGAGTTCAGCCTGGACCTGCAGCGGCAGTATGCGGCGCTGCTGTCGAACGGCATCGCCCGCAACCACATCATCGTCCTGCAGGGCGACGGCTCAGCGGGGGCGCTGGCGCGCTTCACCGCGCTTGCCGCGGCGAACAACCACCCCGACGTGAACGGCATCCTGAACACCGTCGGCGCGGCCTTCCAGGTCCCGGTCAACGGCGCGGCGTCCAACGCCAACGTCGCCGGCCTGCTGAATCCGACGACGATCCACAACCCGGCAGCGCCCCCGGCGGCCCGGATGAGCTTCTGGCAGGCCCTGTCCGGCAGCGGCGTCGCCGGGCCACGGCCGGCCGCCGGAGACAGCCTGCTGCTGTACACCACCGGTCACGGTTCGGCGGTCAACATCTTCGGCGCCGAGCTGACCGCGGCGAACCGCCCGGTCGGCAACGTCTTTCGCACCGACTTCAAGATCATCGGCCCGGCGAACGTGCAGATCATCCCGGGCACCGACATCCAAGCGCAGATCACCGTGCGGGGCATGCCCATCGGCTTCGCCGGCACCACCTCGTTCTCGATCAACGGTGTGGACGTCGGCGCGGGAACGCTGGCCGCGGTTCAACCGGGCTCGGCGCTGGACATGTCGGCGTTCGCAGCCGACGGCGGCCAGGGCTTCCTCAGCTACGTCGACCTGGCGATCCCGGCCGAGTCGTTCCTGGCGATGGGCGGCTACGGCGCGTCGACCTTCGATCTCTGGGCAAGCAACGCCGATCCGACTGCAGTGGAGGAATTCGAGCGCAGCTTTGCCGCGTTCACCTTCCTGGACGGCGATCTCTCCGGTTGCGGCGTCGGCAGCTGCAACCTGCACACCTCGCTGGTCGGGCAGATCCCGGAGCCGGCCACCTGGGCGCTGCTGCTGGCTGGCGCCGCCGTCGTCGGCGTTGCATCGGCCAGGCGCCGCCGGACGCACCCCGACGCCGCGCGCGATCAGCATTGCGCTTGACCCGCGGCCAGCTCGCGCCGGCAGCCGCCGCAGGCGCCGCCTTCGCGCGCCAGCCGCGAGCGCGGCGGATGCGCAAACGGCCTGCGCGCTCGCATCGGCCGATCGAACGCTGCCCGGCATGGCACCGATGTTGCTGACGCGATCCCCGCTTTGCGCTGCCGCGCCCGCATCATGCGATGCTTCGACCTGCGATTCGGCGTGACCGGCCGCGGCAGGCCGCGGCCGACGCCGCCTTGGCGCCAACCGCGCCGTTGTCCGCCCTCACCCTCCACACTTCGCCCGGGAGCACCGGCATGTCTGCAAACCCCTGCCCCTTCGTCTGGTACGAACTGCTGACCACCGACCCCGATGCGGCCGCGGCCTTCTACTGCCGGGTGCTGGGCTGGACCGCCGCCGACGCCGGCGTCGATGGGGCGCCGTACACGATCGTCGCGGTCGGCGGCACCGGCGTCGGCGGCCTCATGAAGCTGCCGGCCGACGCTGCCGCGCAGGGCCTGCAGCCGAACTGGACCGGTTACGTCGGCGTCGCCGACGTCGACACGATCGCCGCGCGCGTGCGCGCCGCCGGCGGCAAGCTGCACCGGCCGCCGCAGGACATCCCCGGCGTCGGCCGCTTCGCCGTCGTCGGCGATCCGCAAGGCGCGGTCCTGTGCCTGTTCAAGGGCAGCATGCAGGAGCCGCCGCCGCAGCTGCCGCCCCGCACCGCCGGCACCTTCGGCTGGCACGAGCTGTACGCCGACGAGCTCGACGCCGCCTGGCGCTACCACAGCGCACTGTTCGGTTGGACCCGGGCCGACACGGTCGACCTGGGCGAGGCGGGCGTCTACCAGCTGTTCGCCGTCGGCGGGACGCCGATCGGCGGGATGATGAAGCGCCCGCCACAGGTGCGCGCCGCCTGCTGGCTGTATTACGTCAACGTCGACGCGATCGACGCCGCGCTCGCGCGGGTCACGCACGCCGGCGGCCGGGTCGTCAACGGGCCGATGGCGGTGCCCGGCGGCCAGTGGATCGCGCAGTGCGCCGATCCGCAGGGTGCGATGTTCGCGCTCGTGGCCGACCGGCGCTGACGCGGTGCACCACGATCGGCGGTGAGCCTGGAGCACGAGCAGCTCGTCACCGCCGACGGCGAGCGCATCGCTCGCCCGCACACCGCGGCTGCGCGATAGCCGCCGAACCAGCAACGCGCGAAGCTGGCGGCCTGGACGACGGCCTAGGTCTGCCGGACCTGGCTTGCGCTGCGGCGGACGACCAGACCAGCCGCAAGGCACCGGCCCGCCAGGGCTCGCCGCAGTGCCACCCTCAACTCGAGGCCGGCGGGGGCGCGTCGGGCACTTCGGCCCACAGCTGCGCCGCTGCGATCTCCAGCGTCACCGACGCCAGCGTCAGCGCCTGCCCTGGCTCGAACGGGTGCAGCACCCACAGTCCGTCGTCGCGCTTGCGAAACAGGTCGCAGCGCCGCGACTCGGTGTCGACCAGCAGGTACTCGCGCAGCGACGCCAGCTTGCGGTAGGCAGCGAACTTGTCGCCGCGGTCGTAGGCCGCCGTGGCCGGCGAAAGCACCTCCACCAGCAGCACCGGCTCGCGCTTGACCAGCGCATCGCCGGCATCGGCGGCGCTGCAGGTGACCATCACGTCGGGGTAGAAGAAGGCGTCGGCGGCCTCGACGCGCAGCTTCATGTCGGTGATGAAGGTGCGGCAGGGCGAGCCGGCCAGGTGTTGGCGCAGTGCCATCGCCAGGTTCAACGCCACCGTGACATGCGCCTCGCCCGCGCCGGCCATCGCGAACACCTCGCCGCGGATGAATTCGTGGCGCACGGTCTGCGTCGCGTCCCAGGCCAGGAAGTCAGCGGCGCTCATGCGGGTCAGTTCGGCGGGCAATCCCATGGTGGCGCTCCCCATCGGCCGCATCGCGCGGCGGTGCATCGCATCAGTCCAGAAGCATCGTTCGGCCAACGCCGCTGCGAGCTGACGCGATTATCCGGTCGACGAAGCACACCGCCGCCCGCCGCCGCATTCACCGATGCTGGAAGCCGCTCTCGCCGTTGCCTGCGCTGCGACACGCACGCGGTTCACCGCCGGCCACCGGCGCAGGATCCAATGGTCGGGCATGCCCGCAGCCCAGCCGGCCCAGCCGCATGCGGGCAGCGACCGCGGCGGCGAGCGCATCGTGCGGCGGACCCGGGCCCGATGGCGTCGGCGCACCAGCAAGCAGCCCCTTCTCGTCGCGCAGCGGTTCCGCCACGCCCGCGCGTCAGAGGTACGGCCGGGTAGCATCGTCCGCATGGCTGTCGACGAGTTCCGCGTCTGCGCCCCGCTGCGCGACCTGGGCCATGCGCTGCAACCGTTGCTGCGGCGACTGCAATTCGAACTGACGCGCCCGATGGCGCCGACGCGTCCGGCAGCCGACCCGATCACCATCCTGTCGCAGCACCTGGATCGGCTGTCCGGCAGCGTGCAACGGCTCGTGCGCAGGGTCGAGGACATGGAGATCGACGTGGCGGCGAATCCGCAGGCCGGTGAAGCCGACGTGCGACGGGTGGTCGACGGCCTGACCCGCTGCGTCGACGACCTGATCGATGGCTGCCGCGATGCACGCAGCCTGCGCGCCGGGGGCGCGGCCGCGGACATGCCGACGCTGCTGGCCGGCGCGTACCTGCACTTGCTCGGCGACATCGAGCAATGGCTCGAACGTATGGTGCGCACGCTCGCCGACCCGGGCGCCGAGCTGGCTCGACTGCGGCAAGCGTCGCCACCGTACGAGATCGAGTTGAAGCTCGAGCTGACTGCGGCGCCGCAATGGGCCGAGATCCGGCAGTGGGCACAGCAGCACGCACCGCAGACGCGCAGGATCGGCTTCTGGGACCAGTTGAGCGCCCTCGTGCTCGGCTGGGCACTGGTCGGCGCGCTGTTCGGCGGCGGCCACGACTGCAACTAGCCACCCGCTCGGCGCGGCGGCGGGGGGGGGGCACGGCATGGCGGCCTCAGCGCCGCAGTCCTGGTCGCCGTCCTCGCCGCACTCCGCGTCCATCTGGTCGATCCAGGCTCTGAAGAACCCGCGTTGCCGATCGAGCCTGTCGCCGCCAAAGAAGCGGCAGCACGGCGGTTCGGCGCCGGGCGCAAGCCTGGATCGCAGGTCGCGCGAAGCCGCAGCGCCGTCGCGACCATCTCGCCGGCGATGAGCTCGCGGCGCAGCGCCTGCACGACGTCCCGGGCCGAAAAGCCGGCAGCGCGTGCGGCTCGAGTCAACCCGGCCGGAATCGTGCGAGTTCCCGGTCCAGACCCTCGAGCAACTCGGCGAAACGGGTGGTCACCGTCTCGAACACGATCGCGTCGTCCACCGTGTCGTAGCCGCGGGCGACGCGGTTGCGCATGGCCACCGCCAGCACCATCGCGGACACGCGGTCGCGCAGGTCGGGGGTGTCGCTCAGCGCACGCCTGCAAGCCTCGCCGACGATCTCGACCTGGCGCTCGACCGCCGAGCGGCGCAGTTCGTCGGCGCGGTAGTTGTCGAGGCTGCAGTCCGCTGTGAAGCGCAACGCCAGACGGACCGCATGGGCCGCATCATCCAGATGCTTCGGCAGGCGCCCGGACATACAGGTCTCGCCGCGTCGCATCCACCGCCCGGCGCAGATAGGGGTTGCGGATCGGCTGGTCGGTCAGCAGATCGACATGCCGGCCGAGCAGCCGTTCCAGCGCATCCGCCAGCGCAAAGTAGCGCTCGGCGCGCGAGCCAGGTGCCCCCGGAGCGAAGCTGACGATCAGGTCGATGTCGCTGCGGGCCGGATCGAAGCGCCCGTCGGCCGCCGAACCGAACACTTCCAGGCGGTCGACACCATGGGCGCGGCACAGATCGGCCACCGCATCGCGATGGTCGAGCAGCAGCGGTGCGAGCGGGGGGCGCGAGGACATGGCTCGATCATCCGGACGGGAGCTTGGCGCTGCGCGCCAGGTTCAGCGCCAGCAGCCGGCGCAGGATCTCGTCGTCGGGCAGGGCCGGCGTCCAGTCGGCCCAGCCGTAGGCGGCGGCGACGGCGGCGTCGAGCGCCGCGTGCGCCTGCGCCAGCCAAGCCGGGCGCTGGTTGTACAGGTTCGTCAGCGTGCGTTTGGCAAGTTCCTTCTCGAAGCCGGGCTTCGCGACGATGCGGTCGGGGTACGGCGAATGGTCCATGCCCAGCGGCACGACTTCGGGCACGCGTTCGGTCCACTCGGGCGGGTTCAGCCAGGCGTCGCGCAGGTCGGTCAGGCGCCTGGCGGCTCGGGCGATCGCCGCGGCCTGCGGGCGGATGTCGTCGGGCAGGCCGGCTGGGACGAGGCAGGGTGAAGCAGGCGCGCTTGCGGACGCCTGCGCCGGCGCCGCGACTTGCGCCTGCAAGCGCGAGCCGACGCCGCCGTCGATCACCTCGGTGCGCTGGTGCGCGGTGTCGGCCGGAGTCAGGCCGGCGGGGAAGGGAAAGGTCTCGAAGCAGGTGGTCGGGGTGTAGCGCGGCCGGTCTTCGAGCGAGGTGCCCAGGCGCAGCGACCACAGTTCGTGCATCCGGCTGTGCAGGACGCCGAAGGTGGTGTCGTCGGCGCGGGCCACTACGACGACCTGCGAGTCTGGGAGCACTGCTCGATTCATGAAAGTCCACATGCGATGCTTCGCTACCCGGGCCGTGGCAATGAATCGCGTGAGTACAGCCGTAGCAGCACGCATTCCCGGTCGCGCCTCTGCATGCCGCCACCAGTAGATGCGATGGCCATCCCGGGCCAGCCCGACCCTTGCGGGATGCACCAATTCGCGAACATGAGCGAACGGATGCTCGAACAGCGCTGCTTCCGACTCGCTTCGGTCGACGCCGAAGTCGATGATCCACAGGTCCTGGGGTCTGCGTGCGATATCAAGGCCGTTCATCCACGGCGCGAGAACTGCGGCGTTAGAGGCGCCGTGCGGGTTGGGCTGTGCGAGCCATCTACGCGCAAGGTTGGCCGCGACGTCAAAGGCGCCGCCCTTCTGCGTGCCAATGAACGAAGTGCTTCGATTGGTTGGCAACTGCTGAGCCGCGGTGAGATCGACGCCAGGCGCCGATACATCGGCCATAGGCGACAGATCAGCATGAATCGCCTCGATGTCTTCTCCGTTCAGCCGTGGCGCTTGCGCCGCGTGCCCAAACGCCACCGACGACACCCGCACCGCCGCGCCGTCGTTGATCCAGGGCTCGTCGCTCCAGGCCTCGAAGATGCGCGTGCTCTTGACGATCGCATCCAGCACCGCGCGGTTGGCGCCACCGCGGATCGAATTGGTCGCCACCAGCCCGGCGCGCTGCAGTTGCCCGCGCTCGATCTGCGCCCTGGCCTTCTCGAACCAGTAGCACACCAGGTCGGCGCCGCCGGGCACGCGGCCCTTGTAGGCGGCGCGCAGCGCCTCGGTGTAGGCGTCGCCCAGTTCGGCGCGCATCTTCTTGTCGCCGACGAAGGGCGGGTTGCCGACCAGCGCGTCGGCCCGCGGCCACGCGGCTTCGCCGCCGCCCTCGCCCAGCACCGCATCGCGGCATTCGATGTGGTCCAGCGGCTCCAGCACCGGCTGGGTCTTGAAGCCGTAGCCGCGCTGGATCCGCCACTGCAGCTCGCCGATCCACACCGTCACGCGCGCCAGCTCGGCCGCGTATTCGTTCAGCTCGATGCCCAGCACGTTGTGCGGCCCGGTGACCTCGATCTGGCGCTCCAGACCCAGCGCCTCGGCTTCCAGGTTGACCTGGTGCTCGATGTCCTTCAGCGTTTTCAGCGCCAGGTACAGGAAGTTGCCGCTGCCGCAGGCCGGATCGAGCACACGGTAGGCTCGCAGCCGCTCCAGGAAACCGACGAAGGCCGCCTGCGCGTCGCGCCAGGCCTTGTCGCCGTGGCGCTTGCTCCGGGCGAACGCGCGCTCGACCTCGATGCGCGAGCGCGCCCATTCGGCCAGCAGCGGGCGCTGCACCACCGGCTCCACCAGCCGCAGGATCGTCGCCGGATCGGTGTAGTGCGCGCCGAGCTGCGCGCGCTTGGCCGGGTCCAGCCCGCGCTCGAACAGCGTGCCGAAGATGCTGGGGTCGATCGCGCTCCAGTTCAGCGCGCTCGCCGCCTTCAGCGCGGCGACGTCGGCGGCGGCCAGCGGCGGCACGTCGATCGCGTTGAACAGGCCCCCGTTGAACCAGGGCACCGCGTCGACGCCGAACAGGCCGCCGTCGCGCATCGCCTCGAACAGCTTGCCCAGCTGCGCGCGCAGCTGTGCCGGCGCCACGCCCGCGCCCACCAGCCGCTCGAACAGCCGCGCCGGCAGCAGGCCCGTGTCCTCGGCGAAGAAGCAGAACAGGCACTGCGTGAGGAAGTGGCTGACCTGCTGCGCCGGCGCGCCGGCCGCGCGCAGCCGCTCGGCGGTGGCGGCGAAGCTGCGCGCTGCTTCCTCGGTGATGTCGCGGTTGCTGCGCGCCGGGCGCCAGGCGTCGGGCGCGGTCCACAGCGTGCGCAGCCGCTGCTGCACCTCGGGGCGGGCGATGTCCTCCAGCGCAAAGACGTGCTTCTCGCTGGGCGTGCCGGTGAAGTGCGTGTGCAGCTCGATGCGCTGGCGGTCGCTGACCACCAGCAGCGGCGGGTTCTCGAGCGGCAGCGCGTACATCATCAGCTGCTTGAGCGCGACCTCGAGGCTGCGGCCCGGCGCCTTGTACTCCCACGCGAAGTGGCCGCGCAGCCAGACGTCGGCAAAGCCGTCGGTGCGCACGCCGGCACCGCCGGTCTTGGCGACGCCACGCTCGAAGCAGTAGGCCTCAGGGTCGGCCGGCTCGGGCACGCCGAGCACGCGGCACAGGCCGATGAAGTGGGCCTGCGCGCCGGCGCGTTGGCCCAGCCCGTGCGCGGCGG
>CAZKCJ010000031.1:0-1525 GCA_964550885.1 uncultured Rubrivivax sp.
GCGGCGGCATTCCGGTAGGCCGCGACATCCTCGAAGGCAGCGGGCTGTTCGATGACTATCTGCTGTTCGAGGGCGACCACCATGCCTACGGCGGCAATCCCCCGGGCTGGCGCAAGTGGCTGGGGGCGTTGCGCCTGGTGCGGGCGCTGCGGGCGCGCCGCTTCGACTTGGCGGTGTACCTGGCGCCATCCGACCGTGTTCCCGCGCAGGTGCGCCGCGACCTGCTCTTCTTTCGCCTGGCCGGCATCCGCCGGGTGTTGGGCGCGCAGCCGCCGGCGGCGCTGGCGGGACCGGCGTCGACCGAGGCGCAGCGCGTGCTGGCGCGCCTCAACGGCACGCCGGCCTGGCCGGCGCAGCCGCAGCAGGCCCGGCACGATCTGGCGCTGACCGACGCCGACCACGCCGGCGTGGCGCGGTGGCTGAACGACCGGCTGCCGGCGCAGGCGATCGCCCGCCCTTGGGTGGCGTTCGCACCGGGGTCCAACATGCAGGCCAAGCGCTGGCCGGCCGCGCGCTTCGAGGCCGTGGGCGCGAAGCTGATCCGGCGCCACCGGATCTGGCCGGTGATCGTCGGTGGCCCCGAAGACCGCGAGGTCGCGGCGCGACTGCTGCAGGCCTGGGGCTGCGGCACCGACGCCGCCGGCGCGCTCAGCGTGCGCCAGTCGGCGGCGTTGCTGGCACGCTGCCGGCTGTTCGTGGGCAACGACACCGGCACGATGCACCTGGCCGCCGCCGGTGGGCTGCCGTGCGTGGCGCTGTTCTCGGCCCGCGACGAAGCCGGCAAGTGGGACCCGGTGGGCGGGCCGCACCATTTGATCCGCAAGGCGGTGCCTTGCGCCGGTTGCATGCTGGTGCGCTGCGACGAGCGTGACCGGCTGTGCCTGCGGCTGATCGAGGTCGACGAGGTGGTCGCCGCGGCCGAGGATCTGCTGTGCCGGGTCGGGGTGGCGGCATGAAGGCCGAAGTGAACCGCCCCTGCATCGTCTGCGGCGGGCTCGACAGCCGGCTGCTGCATGCGCTGCGCTACCCGGACCTGGGCTATCCCGGATCGTTCGCGATGCGCTGCTGCCTGGGCTGCGGGCTGCTGTTCAACTCGCCGCGGCTGGTGGATGCCGAGATCGCGGCGCTGTACGACGGCAGCTACTACGTGTTCCAGGAGCGCGAGGCCGACGCGGTCGCGCGGGTGGCGCAACTGTTGAGCCGCACGCTGGGCGTCGCGAGCCAGTACGTGCAGCCGCACGCAGTGCTCGAGGTGGGCTGTGCCAAGGGCTACCTGCTGGCGCTGCTGCAGGCCCGCGGCTTGCAGGTGCAGGGGATCGAGTTGTCGGCGGATGCGGCGGCTTTCGCGCGCGCGCGCTTCGGGCTGGACGTGTTCACCGGCACCGTGCAGGCCTGGCTGCGCAGCCCGGGCTTCCGCCCTTGGCCGCTGGTGCTGAACACCGACGTGGTTGAGCACGTCACCGACCCGCCGCAGTTCCTGGCCGCGTTGCACCAGGCGGTGCAGCCCGGCGGCTGGCTGGTGCTG